>JBBSAN010000588.1:0-4869 GCA_038252265.1 Chloroflexia bacterium | reverse complement strand
TGTTCAACCTGCGCTTCCAGCTCGCCACGCGCCAGCTTAAGAACCACCAGCGTATCAAAGCGGTGCGCCGGGAAGTCGCGACCATGCTGACTGTGGCCCGCGAACGCGAACTACAGGCGCTGTACGATCAGGCGATGGGCATCATCCACGAGGATGAGACACTGGCTCCCGCCGCGGTGGAAACGGCGACTACGCCGCCCCGCCGGGGCCTGCGCCTGTTCAATAGGAGTTAATGCAGCCTTATGGATAACGACACGAACGAGACAGCGCCCGCCGCCGAAACCGCCGAAACCCCTGTGGCCCGCAAGCCGCGGGGCGGACGCCCGGCGATCGAGCGCGACAGCACGGTGTGGGTCGAGCCGGGGCGCGAGTCCCAGCTGCGCGAAGGCCGCGTGGTCAGCAACAAAATGCAAAAGACCGTGGTCATCGCAGTGGACCGCCTGGTGCGCCACCGGCTGTATAAGAAGATCATGCGCCGCACCAGCAAGTTCATGGCCCACGACGAGTTGAAGTGCAACATTGGCGACGTGGTGCGGATCGTGGAGACCCGCCCGATCAGCAAGCAGAAGCGCTGGCGGGTGGTGGAGATTGTCGAGCGCGCCCCGCAAGTGACTCTGGTGCGTGGCGACATCGCCCGCTAACTGCGGAGGAGATCAATCCCGTGATTCAGTCCAACAGCCGGCTCCGCGTCGCCGATAACACAGGGGCCAAAGAAATTATGTGCATTCGCGTGATGGGCGGCTCCAGCCGTCGCTACGCGGGTGTCGGTGATATCATCATCGCGGCGGTCAAGCAAGCCGCCCCCGGTGGGTCGGTGAAAAAAGGGGAAGTGGTTCGCGCGGTCATCGTGCGCACCTCCAAGGAGTATGGCCGCGCCGACGGTTCGCACATCCGCTTTGACGACAACGCGGCGGTGCTGCTCAACCCCCAGAACAACCCGCGTGGCACCCGTATCTTCGGCCCCGTCGCCCGCGAGTTGCGCGAGCGCCAGTTCATGAAGATCGTCAGCCTCGCGCCGGAAACGCTGTAGTTGAGTTGTCAGTAGTCAGTTGTTAGTCATCAGTTTTTGTCTTGATCCGGCAACTGAAACCTGATCACTCTACGGGAAAATTAGACGTAAGCTGCGGAGTTTGGTATAATTGTTAGTCCATGTGCAAGAGTCCCGTTTGCTGAAAAAGGGACGACTGACCACTGACCACTGACCACTAACGACCGGCGACTTACGTGGAGAAGAACGATGAACGTACATAAAGACGATACGGTGCTGATCATCGCGGGCAAAGACAAAAGCACTGGCGACCATATCGTGCGCGGGCGGGTGCGCCGGGTCATCCCCGAAAAGAACCAGGTGATTGTGGAAGGCGTGAACGTCCACCGCAAGCACACCCGTGGGCGATCCGGGGCACGACAGGCGGGCATTATCGAGATCGAAGCGCCGCTGGATGCGTCGAAGGTGATGGTGGTCTGCCCCAAGTGCGGCAAAGGCACGCGGGTCGGGCACATCTACAACGCCGACGGCACCAAGTCGCGGCAGTGCCGCAACTGTGGCGAAACGCTGGACAACGAGACTGACCGCCGCTGGACCGAGCGCGCTGCCCAATCGCAAGCATAACCGCCGCTGGAGCCGATAGCGTCACCGGCGCGGGGGGTAGCCTGGCTATGCCTCGCCCGATACGCCAGCCGGGACCGGCGACCGTTTCATATTTTGGAGGTAGACAAGTGGCACAGGCCCGCTTGCGGGAACGGTTTCAGCAAGAGCTGGTACCGGCCCTGATGAAAGACTTAAGTTTAGAGAATGTCATGCAGGTGCCCCACGTCCAGAAGATCGTGGTGAACATCGGTATGGGTGAAGCGATCCAGAACGCGAAGACGCTGGATGCTGCCGTCAACGACTTGACCACGATTGTCGGCCAGAAGCCGGTAATCACCAAGGCCAAGAAGTCGATTGCGGCATTCAAGGTGCGCGAAGGGATGCCGATCGGGGTGATGGTGACGTTGCGCCAGGACCGGATGTACGAGTTTATCGACCGGCTGGTCAATATCGCCCTGCCCCGGGTGCGTGATTTCCAGGGAGTGCCGACCAAGGCGTTCGACGGCCACGGCAACTATACGCTGGGCCTGCGCGAACAACTGATCTTCCCGGAGATCGAGTACGACCGCATCGATAAGCTGCGGGGAATGGAAATCGTCTTCGTGACCAGTGCCAAGACCGACGCGCACGCACGGCGGCTGTTGGAACTGCTGGGTATGCCGTTCCGTCACGGTTAAGAAAGGATCCTTGCACCTACATGGCTAAAACATCCCTGATTGTAAAGGCTTCTCGCCCGCCGAAATTTAAGGTGCGGGGCTATCATCGGTGCAAAGTGTGCGGTCGTTCGCGCGCCTATATGCGTAAGTTTGGCTTGTGCCGCATTTGTTTCCGGGAAATGGCCCTGACTGGCAAGCTGCCCGGCGTTGTGAAGTCGAGCTGGTAGGAGGAGAAGCAAGTCTCATGAGTGTGTCCGATCCTGTCGCCGATATGCTAACACGCATCCGCAATGCGGGCATGGCCCGTCACCAGAGCGTGTTGATCCCGGCGTCCAAAATGAAACTGTCGATAGCGCGCATCCTGAAGGATGAAGGCTATATCAAAGAATTCGAACTACCCGTAGAGGAGCGGCGCGAGTTCCGCGTCTGGCTCAAGTATGGCTCCGACAAGAAGCCGGTGATGACCGGCCTCAAGCGGGTCAGCAAGCCGGGCCTGCGGGTCTACTCCGGGCGCTCCGAATTGCCGATTGTCCTCGGGGGCCTGGGGGTGGCGATTGTCTCCACCTCGCAGGGCGTCATGACCGGCCAGGATGCGTGGAAGCGCAACCTGGGTGGCGAGGTCCTCTGCTACATCTGGTAGAACGTGAAACGTGAAACGTGACCGATTAAGTTGCTCACGGTTCATGCATCAGGAGAAACGACCATGTCGCGTATTGGTAAATCGCCCATCCCCGTGCCGAAGGGGGTGACCGTGACCATTGAGCCGAGTAATGTGGTGACGGTCAAGGGGCCGAAGGGCACGCTGACTCAGCCCCTGCACCCGAACATGAGCTTTGAGCAGGAAGACGGCGTGATCCGGGTTGCGCGCCCGGATGACACCGGTCCGAATCGCTCGCTGCACGGCCTGACCCGTACCCTGCTCAACAACATGGTCGTCGGCGTGACTACCGGCTTCCGCAAGAGCCTGGTGATCAATGGCGTCGGCTACCGTGTGGCGAAAGACGGCCAGGATGCCGTGTTCACGGTCGGCTACTCGCACCCGGTGCGGGTGACCCCGCCGCAGGGCATTACCTTCGCTATCGAAGGCAACAACCGCATCCATGTGGATGGCATTGACAAGCAACTGGTCGGCGAACAGGCCGCCAAAATGCGCGCCATCCGCGAGCCGGAACCCTATTTGGGCAAGGGCATCGCCTACGATGGCGAACGCATCCGCCGCAAGCAGGGCAAGACCGGCGCGAAGGGTAAAGGCAAGAAGTAAGAGAGCAATGAGCAATGAGCAATGAGCAATGAGTGGGAACGATTATGGCCCACTCAGCACTCAGCACTCAGCACTCAGCACTCGTAGTTGTCCAGGCTTCCCGCGCAGGCGTGGGGAAAGAGGACAAGGAGCAAGTTTGCAATGAAGGTTATTCCGCATCGGCTTACCCCGCGGGATCGGCGCCACCGGCGGGTGCGCGCTCGCGTGATTGGCACGGCCATCCGCCCGCGCCTGAACGTGTTCCGCAGCCTGAACCATATTTACGCGCAGGTGATCGATGACTCGCTGGGTCACACCCTGGCTGCCGCCGGTAGCCTGGATGCCCCGGTCAAGACTGCCGCAGGCACCAAGACCGAAGAGGCCAAGGCTGTCGGCAAGCTGGTGGCCGAGCGCGCCCGCGCGGCGGGCATCACCAAGGTCGTATTCGACCGAGGCGGCTGGCAGTATCATGGCCGCATCAAAGCGCTGGCTGAAGCCGCCCGCGAAGCCGGGTTGGAGTTCTAAGAAGGAGAACCAGAAACCTTATGCCTCCTCGAATTGATACATCCCGGCTGGACCTGGAAGAGCGCGTCGTACAGGTAAACCGCGTCTCGAAGGTGGTCAAGGGTGGCCGCCGCTTCAGCTTTAGCTCGGTGGTGGTGGTGGGCGACGGCCACGGCATGGTGGGTGCCGGAACCGGCAAAGCGGGCGAAGTGCCCGACGCCATCCGCAAGGGTGCCGACGATGCCCGCAAGAACGTGATCAAAGTGCCCCTGATCGGCACCACGATCCCTCACGAAATTACCGTCGACTTTGGGGCCTCGCGGGTGCTGTTGAAGCCCGCTGCGCCCGGTACCGGTGTGATCGCCGGGGGCGGCGTGCGTGCCGTGCTCGAAGCTGCCGGGATCAAGGACGTGCTGACCAAGTCGCTGGGCAACAACAACCCGATCAACGTGGTCCGCGCGACGATCCTGGCCCTCAGCCGCCTGCGCTCGGCGCAGGAAGAGGCCACTCGCCGGGGCAAGACCCTGGAGGAGATGAATCGTCGCCAGGTACTGCGCGCCATTCGCCTGGCAATGACCGAGCAGGCGGCCCCGGTGGTCGCCGATACGCGGCCCTCAACCTCTGACCGCGGAGGCCGGGATGACCGGCGCGGCGGCCAGGGTGGTCCTGGTGGCGGCGGACGTGGCGGCGGCCAGGGTGGCCCCGGCGGCGGACGTGGCGGCCAGGGTGGCGGCGGCGGACGCGGCGGCGGCGGCTCGTTCGGCGGCCAGGGTGGCGGCGGACGTGGCGGTGGCGGCTCTTATGGTGGTCAGGGCGGCGGCGGCTCCTATGGCGGTCAGGGTGGTGGGCGCAGCGATGCCCCTCGGACCCCGGCTCCG
>JBBSAN010000587.1:0-4872 GCA_038252265.1 Chloroflexia bacterium | reverse complement strand
GAAGAAGTCAATCGGCACGGTGCCGGTGATCCCGTTGACGATGCGTGCTGGCAGGTCGGGTTCGGACGCGAAGTGGGCGCGGATCAGCAGGCGGGTGTGCGTGGCGTCCACTGGGACCAGGGCGAAGACCCAGACCAGGTCGCCCGCGTAGGCCCCGAAAGCGTAGGTCATCCGCAGCACCAGCGCCCGCTCCGGCTCCACCATCACCACATGGAACCCCGGCGCGTCGCCCACGCCTGCGGGCAGCACGTCGCCCACTCTTATGTCCTGGTATCTGGGCAGGATGTAGCCAGCGCTCGGTTGGCCGCCGTTGTCCAGTTGATCATACGAATACCAGCCACCCCGGCCATAGCCCATCTGCACCAGCCAGGGCCAGATCTGCTCTGGCGGCGCGTTGATCGTGATCGCCCGCGTACTTTCGCTTTCGCAGCGCGGCAGCACGTCGTCGCCGGGCAGCGGGAGGATCGCTTCCTCTTTGGTCGCGCCCCAGCGGCTGTGCCAGGCCCGGATCGTGGTCACGTTCATCCAGGCGAGATTGGCGATCCCTCCGGCCACTCCGCGTAGCACCTGGGCTGCCGGGCCGTGATGGTGGCGGGTCAGAATGCCCACGGCCCCCGCCAGCAGGCTGGCCCCCAGCGGCACAATCAGGTCGGGCAGGGTCATGCGCGGGGGCATCGGGCGCGGTTCAGGTTCCGGGACCCCGCGCACATGGAGCGGCGCGAGCACATCGTCTAGCGCCACACCCGTTGCCGGGTGCGGCCTGGTCCCGTAGAGCACAAACCCGGGCTGCTTATGTTCGTGTATGGTTGCGGTTGTCATAATGATTACCTCCTCGGGCGGAATTCGGACTCCGCCAAGTCTATTGTAGCGCCGCGTGGTGGATTGCCCGGTGTATTCGGGTATATGCCCGGTTACAGCGGAAATCTGCTATAATGACCGCAACAGCCGCCGGGGCTGCGCTGTTCAGATCCACCCCAGGAGGAACCCCCTACCGATGACCAACCGTGACCAACCGATCCGTGACAGCACCGCCGCCTTGCGCGAACTGCTGGAGGGCAACGCCCGCTACGTCGCCGCCAAGCAGACCTACCAGGACCAGACGCCGGAGCGCCGCGCCGAGGTCGCTGCCGCGCAGCACCCGTTCGCGGCCATCTTCGGCTGCTCTGACTCCCGCGTCCCGGCAGAGATCGTCTTTGACCAGGGGTTGGGCGACCTGTTCGTGGTCCGCGTGGCCGGGCCGGTGCTGGATGATGCGGTGCTGGGCAGCCTGGAGTTCGCCGCGCTGGAATTGAAGGTGCCGCTGATCCTGGTGCTGGGGCACGAGCGCTGCGGAGCCGTCTCGGCGACCCTGGCGGCGCTTGAGAAAGACACTCTGCCCCCCGGTCACATCAGCCACCTCGTGGACGCGATCAGCCCCGCCGTGAAACGGGTGAAGGGCCGTTCCGGCGATCCCCTGGACAACGCCGTGCGCGCCAATGTCGAACTGATCGTGGAGAAGCTACGGATCTCGCGACAGGTGCTGGCGGCCCAGGTGAGCAGTGGCAAGCTCCGCATCATCGGGGCGCGCTACGACCTCGACAGCGGGCGCGTGGATGTGATCGTCCCCTGATGCCGTGGCAACCCTGATACCCCCAACGCTGCCGCCCACCGCCACCGCCGGGGAGCGCACCGTCGCTGCGGCGCTGCAAACGCAGTTGCCCGGCGCGGTGGTGTGGTACGAGGCGCGGCTGCCGGTGGCCCCCCGGCGGGTGCTGCGGCCCGACTTCTTGCTGCTGGGGCGGCGCGGGCTGGTGGTGCTGGAGGTCAAGGGCTGGCGGGCACGCGATGTGCAGGAGGGCGGGGCGAACCGCTTCCAACTCGACGGGCGGCGGGTCGGCCAGCCGGAGATGCAGGCCTATCGCTATACCCTCGTCCTGCGCGATCTGTTGGGGCCATTGGCGGCGGAGGCCGGGCCACTGCGCTACGGGCTGGTCTTGCCGTTCATCGCCCGTAATCAGCTTCAAGGGGCCGCGTGGGCCGCGTCGCTTGATCCCGCCCACCTCATCACCCGCGACGACCTGGGGGCCACCCTCGCCGCCCGGCTGCGGGCGCTGCCCCCGGCCACTGATGCGTTGCTCTCGCCGGAAACGTTCGCCGCCCTGCACGTCGCGCTCCATCAGTACGCTGCGCCCGGCTCATCCATGGCACAGGATTTGCCGACTCAATCCGCACTGCCTGGTACTGACCCCTGATCCCTGGCCCCCGACCCCCGAGGAGACACCCATGCCTTTCCCCTTGCGTATTGACATCAAAGCCGCCCAGCACGACCGGAGCTGGGATAGCATCCTCCGCTACGCCCAGGACACCGACGCCGACGAGACGTTCGGCGGCTTTTGGCTGTTCGATCATTTCGTGCCGATCAACGGTCATGTCGAAGGGCCGTGTATGGATGGCTGGACGTTACTGGGGGCGCTGGCGGCGGCGACCAGGCGGGTGCGGTTGGGGCTGATGGTCGGCTGCAACGGCTACCGCTACCCGGCAGTGCTGGCGAAAATCGCCACAACGGTCGACCAAGTCAGCGGCGGGCGGCTGGACATGGGCCTGGGTGCGGGCTGGTTCGAGACGGAATACAAGATGTACGGCATCCCGTTCCCGCCCCCCGCCCAGCGCATCCGCGAACTGGACGAAGCGTGCCAGGTGCTCAAGCTGCTCTGGACCCAGGAGCTATCCGACTTCGAGGGCAAATATTACACGCTGACGGCGGCGCGGCACGAACCGAAGCCGGTACAGCAGCCCCATCCGCCGTTCTTCATCGGCGGCGGGGGGGAGCAGTTGACCCTGCGGGTGGTGGCGAAGCACGCCGCCTACTACAACGCGCCCGGCGGCACCCCCGATGAAGTGCAGCACAAGAACGAGGTGCTCGACGGCCACTGCGCTGCCATCGGGCGCGACCCGGCGACGATCCACCGCTCCTGGCAGTTCTACCTGCGGACGCCCGCTGAGCTGTCCGGCATCCGCGCCCGGCTGGAACCGTTCATCGCCATCGGCATGGACCACCTCTGCATCGGGATGCCGCCTGATTATCACGAGGGGCTGGTCCAGGCGGTGGCGCAGGAAGTAGCGCCGCTGCTTAAAGGATGAATGCCGACGTGCAGCCGCGCACCCTCAATGGGGCGCGGAGGATGGAACGACTATGATAGGAGGAGCCGTGGCTAACCACATGCGGGTGACGCTGGAACTCGGACCGAAGGGCAAGAAGGTGGTGGCGGTGGCGCCGGACTGGCCCGGTCTTGCGCGCGGAGCCGGGACCGAAGAGGCGGCGATCGACCGCTTACTCGCCTACGTTCCCCGGTATGCGCCCGTGGCTAAGCTGGCGGGAATGGAGGCCGCGTTTGCGCCCGGCCCGGTCGCCGAAATAGTCGAACACTATCCGGGCACCGGTTCCACCGACTTCTGGGGGATCTCGTTCGCGTTTTCCAGTATCGACCAGCAAGCCCTGTCGGACGAAGCGTTGGAGCGGGAACTGACGCTGATGCGGGCGTGCTGGGCGTTTTTCGACGAGGTGCGGGCGCGCGTGTCGGCGGAGATGCAGCGGGGGCCGCGCGGCGGCGGACGCGATCGGGACCACATCGTCCGTCATACACTTGCCACGGAGCAGGACTGGACGAAGAAGCTCGACATGCCCACGCCCCCTGAGACGCTGCTGACCGGCGAGGGATTGACCGCGTATCGCGACGCCTATTGCCAGGCCATTCGGGCGTTGCATACCCAGGGCAAAATGGCCCGCACCTGGCCGCTGCCGTACCTGATTCGGCACACCGCCTTTCATACGCTCGATCATGCCTGGGAAATGGAAGACAAGGATCTGACGGCCACCCGCGCGGGGGCCTGAGCGCGACATCAGCAGCGACATGGGGCAGCCCTGGGGCGTCTGTCGGTACGAAGCGTTGGCACTCGCGCTCGATGAGCAGGCGCTGCCTCGCGTGCTCGGTGACAAGGCCGAGCGCATCAGCCGAGCGCTAACGACGAAGCAAGAAAGACCTAAAGAGGCGATGCGTACTCCGTATCGTCTTTTTTACTTCATCCTTCATCCTTCATCCTTAGCCAGAAAGCGCAGCACGGCCTCGCGCCAGAAGCGGGGTTGTTGGGCGTGGGTGAGGTGGGCGGAGTCGGGAACGATACAGAGCTGCCCGGCGGGGAAGGCGTGATACATATCCCTGGCTAGCTCCCACGGGAAGAACTCGTCGCGGTCGCCGTGGACGATCAGCGTGGGGCGGGGGAAGTTTGCCAGCGCGGCCAGGGGCGGGAAGTGCCAGGCCGTCGGGTCGTGCGCCCAGCGCGGCCACTCGGCCACCAGCGTGCGCCAGTGTTCCGGCCCATAGACGGGGCTGTGCCGCGTGTCCAACTGGGTGGCGTCGCGGAAGGCGGGGAGGTCCGCCGTCGCCGCCGCAATCGCGTCCCGCAGTTCGGCTCCCTTGAAATGATAAGTCGCGTCGCTGATCACCAGGCGGCGGACCAGTTCCGGCGCTTGCACCGCCAGGTAGAGCAGGGCCATACCCCCCGTCGAAACCCCCACCAAATGCGCCGGGGCCAGGTCCAGCGCCCGGATCAGCCCGGCGATATCCGCCGCCATATCACGATGTAGCAGGCGCGGCGACGGGTTGTCGGTGCGCCCATGCCCGCGCAGGTCCAGCACCACCGTCGTGTAGTGCGCGGCGAAATGGGGCAGGTGGCGGCCCCAGGTGAACTGGCTGTCGCCGAACATATGGTGGATCAGAACCAGGGGCGGGCCGCTGCCGTGGACTTCATAGTACAGGCGCAGCCCGTTGATGTGTGCGTAGGGCATGGGCGATTTTAGATTTTAGATTTTAGATTCTAGATTTTGGATTGGAT
>JBBSAN010000586.1:0-4874 GCA_038252265.1 Chloroflexia bacterium | reverse complement strand
CGCCCGCGGGCCGGGGGGGGGCGGGGCCCGGGGCGGGGCCGGCGGGGGGGGGGGGGGTGGGCCCCGCCCCGGCGGGGGGCCCCGCGGCCGCGCCCACCGGAGCACCGCTCACCAGTTCACCCATCCACTGACCCAGGAAGCCGACATGCACCTCGCCGCGTTCAAAGGCCGGGTGCCGCAAAATGGCCTGCTGGAACGGGATCGTGGTGGTGGGGCCGACCACAATATACTCGGCCAGAGCGCGCCGCATCCGCGCCAGTGCCTCGGTCCGGTCCTCCCCCCATACAATCAGCTTGCCCAGCAGCGAGTCATAACTCGCGGGTGCAGTATACCCCGAATAGAGGTGCGAGTCAACCCGCACCCCGATGCCTCCCGGTGGGAGGTAGAGGTCAATCATCCCGGCCTGGGGCATAAAGCCCTTGCCGGGGTCTTCGGCGTTGATCCGGCACTCGATGGCGTGCCCCGTTATTCTAACGGCTTTCTGCTGGAGCGTCAAGCGTTCGCCCGCTGCCAGCCGGATCTGCCACTTCACCAGATCCACCCCGGTGATCATCTCGGTGACCGGATGCTCCACCTGGATGCGGGTGTTCATCTCGATAAAATAGAAGTCGTGGGTGGTGGTATCCAGCAGGAATTCGAGGGTGCCCGCGTTACTGTAGCCGATGGCGCGGCAGCCCTTGACGGCGATCTTGGCGATTTCGTCCAGCAAGGCAGCGTCCAGGCCAGGGGCCGGGCCTTCTTCCAGCACCTTCTGGTGGCGGCGCTGGAGCGAGCAATCGCGGGTGCCCAGGTGGATCAGGTGCCCGTGGTTATCGCCCAGCACCTGCACTTCGATGTGGCGGGGATTGACCAGATAACGCTCGAAATAGAGTTCGGAATTGCGGAAGGCCGCGCCCGCCTCGGCGCTGGCGATGGCGAACGCATTGGCTATCTCGGAGTCGTTATGCACGACCCGCATTCCGCGCCCACCCCCTCCGCCAACCGCCTTGAGGATCAGCGGGTAGCCCAGCACATGGGCCATCTCGCGGGCCTGCCCGGCGTTCAGCAGCGGCTCTTCGGAGCCGGGCAGCACCGGCATCCCGGCCCGTTTCATGGCCCGCCGCGCGGCGGCCTTGTCGCCCATCTGCTCGATCACTTTGGGCGAGGGGCCGATGAAGGTGATACCCAGTTGCTCGCAGATCTCCGCGATATAGGGGTTCTCCGAGAGGAAGCCATAGCCGGGATGCAGTGCCTCGGCCCCGGTCATCAGGGCGGCGCTCATCACCGCCGGGATATGGAGGTAGCTGCGCTCTGGCGTGGCCGGGCCGATGCAGACGGCCTCGTCGGCCAGCCGTACCGGCAGGCTGTCGCGGTCGGCTTCCGAATAGGCCATCACCGAGCGGATACCCAGATCGTGGCAGGCCCGGACAACGCGCAAGGCGATTTCGCCCCGGTTGGCAATCAGGATCTTGTTAAACATCTAGTCGTGTACCACCGGATCATCGGATACGTGGCCGGGTTCTGCCTCTTCGCCTGCGCCGATCAATGCCCGGACCGCCGCTACCTTGTGTGCCGCCGACGACTCTTTATCGCGGCGCTCGTCAATCTTCAGCGTAGTGCCCACACGCAGCGCCCCCGCCGCGAACACCGCCTCGTTCATCGCTTCCACTGCCGCGATCACGTCGGCCCGTTCGCCCTCCAGCACGGTGCTCATCGCCCCTAGCTGGTAATGTACACGGGGATGGTTCCGCAATGCCGCCAGCGCCGCCGCCACATAGGGGCTGACACTGGCGGTGGGGGTGCCCAACGGGGCGAAGGTGACTTCAGCGATGACATTCATAGTCGATGTGTACCTCGGTATGGGTCATGCAAAGAGCTAGAGGCGTGCGCGATCCCACCTTGCGGTCGGGATCATGCCTCTAGCTCCAGGGGAGCCTATTTAACACCCATGACCCCAGTGGATCACCCCGGCGGCGCTGGTCAGGCCCGATCCGAAGGCGACGACCAGCAGGTTGTGCTCGTCCAGCAGGCGACCCTCGGCCACCGCCTCGCTGATCGCTATCGGGATCGAGGCGGCAGACGTGTTGCCATAGCGGTCGATATTGACGAAGAAGCGGTCCATAGGAATATCCAGCCGTTTGGCGACCGACTCGATGATCCGCACGTTCGCCTGGTGGGGGATGATCAGATCAATGTCATCGCGGGTCATCCCCGCCTTGTTGATCGCTTCCAGCGCGTTGTCGCTCATGGTGCGCACCGCAAACTGATAGACCTCGTTGCCGCTCATATGGAGGTAGTGATCGTGCCCCTGGAGGGTGGCGGCAGTGGCCGGGTGGCGGCTGCCCCCGGCAGGGAGGATGATCATTTCCTGGCCCGCCCCCTGGGAGCCGAGCACGAACGACAGCAGGCCCGTCTTCTTCTCGCACGATTGCACCACCACGGCCCCCGACCCGTCGCCAAAGAGGACACAGGTGCGCCGGTCTTCCCAATCCATGAACGGGGTGAGCGCCTCTGAGCCAATGACCAGGATGTTGCGATAGCAGCCCGCGCGAATAAACTGAGTCGCCGTCGCCAGCCCATAGATAAAGCCGGAGCAGGCCGCCCCCAGGTCAAACGCCCCGGCGTGTTGCGCGCCGAGGGCCTCTTGCACAATGCAGGCGGTCGAAGGGAAGAGGTAGTCAGGGGTCGCCGTCGCCACGATAATCAGATCCAGTTGCCAGGCGGCCAACCCGGCTTTGGTCAACGCTTCGCGACCCGCGCGAATAGCGAGCGTCGAGCACGACTCGCCCTCCGCAACCATATGGCGCTGCGCGATTCCGGTGCGGCTGCGCACCCACTCGTCGTTGGTGTCAACCTGAAAATCCTGGGCCAGGTCCGTATTCGTCACGACTCGCTCAGGAGCATGATGCCCCCAGCCGACGATGCTTGCGTATTTTGTCACTACCGTGCTCCCGCTACCGGAGCGCAGAGGCCAGAGAATAGGACCCGCTTGCCTGTGCCCCTATGAACAGACTAGCTCTGGATCGTGACGCCGCATTGAGCGGAAGCCGGTGGACGTGATAGTCCCTCTCCCCTCTGAACGCGCCTGACCTTAGCTTTCCTTCGTCTTTTCTTCCTTCAGTTCCACGACCTGCATCCCCTTGTAGGTGCCGCAATGCGGGCAGACAAAGTGGGCGCGGTGCAGGTTGTGGCAGTTGGGGCACTCCATGATGTGCGGAACAGGCAACTGGTCGTGGGCGCGGCGATCACCCTGGCGTGCCCGCGAAATGCGTTGCTTCGGTAAAGCTCCCATACAGGTAAATGGCTCCTTTCAAACTCAGTGCGCTGGCCCGCTGGGCACCGGCAATGAGCAACGGCGATTTAGTTGATCGAAAATCGTTCGGCGGTGCGCTCATCCTTGAGCAGGTCCGCCAGGACGGCCATCCGCGGGTCCACCGTTTCGGTGGGGCAGTCGCACGGCCCTTCATTCAGGTTCTTCCCACAGTGCGGGCACAGCCCGGCGCAGTCTTCGCGACACACCGGCTGCAACGGCAGGTTCACCAGCAGCGTCTGCCGGATGGGCTCCACCAGATTCACCAGGTGATTGCGGTCGATGACCAGCACGTCAGGGTCTTCCCCCTCCGGCAGCGCCACCGGCAGGCCGCTCGTCACATCATGCGTCTGCAAGAACATCTCATCGATCGGAGCGCGCACGGTGGTCGTGAATAGATCGAGACAACGGCTGCACCGTAGGGCAACCTCGGCCTGCACCGTCCCTTCGACGCGCAACCGCCGGTGAAGTTGGGTCAACTTGACATGCCCGCTGATGTTACGCGCGATCAGTTCGTCGTCATCTTCGTGGATCGCCGCGCTCAGCAGCAGTTCCGGCTCGTTGAAGTCGTAGCTGCGGTGCGCGCCGACGGGATCCTGCATCAGTTGGGCAACATTAAATTCCAGATCCATAACAAAACTCTCTAGGGTCGGCTCTAAATTAGCCTCTCTATTATAGACAGTTCAAGGGGGGATGTCAAGCGAACAAAAGCGCCGGAGCGCCCGGTGCCACCTGCCCGCGTCAGGCACGAAGGCTGCGTCATTGCTATTGATCTACGACCAAACGCGCCGGATCGTTGCAGCCCCTGGGGTCAGGGTTACCAGGTACACATCCGGGTTGGTCAGGGCACGCCAGGTGTCGAAACCAAGCTGCGGAGCAAAGTGTTGCAAGAGCAGGGCGATCAGGTTGCCATGCGAGACGAGGAGCGGCGTGGTCGCTGGCTGGCGCAGGATCGTGGTCACCGCCGCGACACCCCGGGCCTGGGCGGCCCGGCTCGACTCACCGCCGGGCAGGCACATGTCCGGGTCTGTGAAGGTCGCTCGCAGGTGATCCTGCCAATCGGGCAAGTCTGCTGTTGACAGGACCCGCTCAACCAGCCGCACGTCCTGCTCCACGACGAGACCCAGGCGGTGGGCCAGCGGGGCGATCGAGTCCAGGGCGCGGCGGAACGGGCTGGACACCACGCGGTCGATCCCCGCCGAGGCGAGCCGATCCGCCAGCAATAACGCCTGCGCCTGCCCTGCCGGGGTCAGCGGGGCCGTCGGATCTTGCCCGGACGCCGCGCAGTGGCGGACGATATAGAGCCGCTTGTCCATCCAGATCTCCCGTCCAAAAGTTGCGATCGGGTCGCCCAATCGCGTACAATAATAGCACATCTATTCTATGTCTACCCGATTGGTGCGCCCGATGACTGTAACCCTGCCGCCCCCCACCCCCGCCTCGTCCGAACCCGCCAACCGCATCGCCTGGAAGCATCTGCTGGAATGGCGCCTCGGGTTGCGTCGCGGCGGCCGGAAAGCGGCGGATCGGCTCCTCAACTACGTGAGTGAACGGCGCGAGATGATCAAATACCCTGCGTTCGTCG
>JBBSAN010000585.1:0-4877 GCA_038252265.1 Chloroflexia bacterium | reverse complement strand
ATCAAGACTTTGCTTGTTTCAATGGGCCTGCCGCCCAGCGCCCCGCCTCACTTGCGGCTGCGCTACCTGCCCAACCTGACTGAGTATTTCGACCGACCCGGCAAGGCTTCCTTTCAGGCCGCACTGCAGCGCCGGGAAAATTTGGAAGTGCTGGTCGCGCCCGAATCTTCTGTGGAGTACATGAAAATTCTGGAAAGCTCCAGCCGCGGAACCGGAGAAGGGACCATCAATGGCATGTTGATCGATTCGGAAGATGGGCGCTACGCGGCGATTGTGATGGATGTCCCTTCGAATGAGGACTTGTGGATGGCGCACTCGATCATCTTCGCCAATTATGCCCTGATCGTGGCCCGGCCTACTCTGGCTGATCTGGCCGCCACCCGCCACACGCTCAACCTGCTGCTCTCCGGATTAAAGAGTGAGAAGCGCCTGGCGCGCGAGTCAATCTACCTGGTGCTCAACCAGTTTACCGACCGCAGCGGTTTCACCGCGCGCAGTTTTCAGGATGAGTTGGCCGGCACGGTCGGTTGGGCGCCGCCTATCGCGGCTGTGATTCCCTACGACTTGGCCGTCACCCAGGCTCAAGATCAGGGCATTCCGCCCGTCACCCGCGTGGACGGTTTTGCCCGTGGGATCCGCTCGCTGATTGGGGTGCTTTTCCCCAACGTTGGGTCGTTGGAAAGCAGCAGCCAGGGATCGCGCAGCGTTCTGCGCTTGCCCAAGATCCGTTTTACATAGGAGACCTTATGCCAGGGATTTTCGATTTATACGACACCCCCTCCGAGGCGGTGCAGCTCAGTCCATCCGATCGCAAAGCACTTGTCAATGAAGTGATCGACCAGATCAACCAGGAATTTGCTCCAACCGTGCTGCAAAGCCCGGGTGAAGTGGAGCGCAAGCAGATTCGAGAGCGGGTGGAAGCGCTGGTGTCAGCCGCTTTCCGCAAGCGCAACCTGCGCCCTGGTTTGCAGGTTGAAGCACAGATCGCCGAAGACCTGACGCGGCGGATTGTTGGATTGGGTTTTCTGGACCTGCTGCTGCCGCCGGCACGAACGGATTTATCCGAAATCGGCATCTACTCATCCGGCCTGATCCAGGTGATGAAGAAAGGTTCGGTGCGGTGGGAGACGGTCGATCTGCATCCGGAGCCTGGCGAGATCTGGCGGGTGTTGGACCGGCTGCTGGGTCCGCAGAACAAGACCCTCAACGAGACCAACCCGTCGATCAACGCCAAGCTGCCGGCTACACCGCATAATCCAGGTGGTGGGCGTATCAAAGCCCTACACCCAGTAGTTGTTCCGCCCGGGCGAAATCCTTGCATTAATATCCGCCTGTACGAGCAGAAGCCGGTCAGGCCGGAATGGCTTCTGGAGCGCGGGGTGATGAGCGCGGAAATGATGGACCTGCTGCGCCATGCGATGGAAGACGGCCAGCGCATCCTGATTTCCGGCGGAACGCGCACCGGGAAGACCACCCTGCTCAGCGCCCTGTGTAACTTCCTGCCGGGCGGCTGGCGCATCGTCAAGATCGAAGATCCGGAGGAGATCTGGATCGACCGGCAGACCGTGCAAACCGTCGAGGCGCGCCCGCAGGCGGTTGGGACGGAGGTACGGCCCTATAAGTTGGCTGATGGCGTGGATGATGCCATGCGTATGTCGCCCGATTACCTGATCATCGGCGAGGTGCGCGATGGAACGGCAGCCATGAGCCTGTTTCGCGCGCTGATGACCGGTCACAGTGGAGCCTGTACCTTCCACGCCGATAGCCCGCGCGAAGCAGCCCGTCGCCTGGCGACCGTGATGGGAGCCGACTCCGGCGTGCGGGCGCACGAAGCCAACCAAATGATTGCCGATGCGGTCGATCTATTGGTACAGATTGGCATTCGCCATGAGGTCCGCCGGGTGGTGCAGATTGCCAACGTTTCTAAAGAACTCAGAGGGGGGGATGTGTGGCTCGAGCCGGTTTACCGCTATAACGAACAGTCGCCGATTGGTGTTCCCGCCTGGGATAAGCTGGGCGAGCTGCAAGCGCGCAATATCGAGGATTGAGGAGAAGCATCGATGATATTCATCATTCCTGTGATTGGACTATTATGCACCACCCTGGTGCTGTTCTGGCTGTTTCCCAGCCAGGTCAAAACCGGTAAGTTGGCCGATCTCTATACTACCGATTCGGTGCGCACACTGGCCAGTCTCAATCCAAAGTCACTGGACTATAAGCTGTTGGCGGCAGGGATGAAGCTGCAGCCGGTCACCTTCCGGCTGCTGTGCGGCGCGGCAGGATTTGCTGGACTGGCGGTTATGTGGATCTTCTTGCCCGGACTGCCCGCGCTGGTGGTAGGCGGGATTGTGCTGTATGTTCCCAATGCCTGGTTGGATGATAAGGTCAAAAGCCGCGGACGAATAATCGACCAACACCTGCCGATCGCCATCGGACGCATCTCCGCCGGGCTGCTGGCGAGCGGCTCCGTTCCGGATGTGCTGCAGCAGGTTGGAGATTCGCTGGCACTGGAAAAGGAAAATCCGCTGACCCCAGAACTGATCCTAACCGCGACCGAGATGCGGGTAAAAGATCGCTTGGAGGCCTTGCGCAGCCTGGCCGCCCGTTCGCCATCCGTTTCGCTGGCCAACCTGGCGCAGCTGCTGGAAGGCTTTACCGAAGCCGGCGGACGATCCTATACCCAGGTATTAATGGATATCTCCACCCGTGTCCAACAGATCCTGATGGCACGCAATCGGGCGCAGGCCAAGGCTGGCGATTCGCTGGTTTCCGCCAAAGTGCTGCCGGCGGTGTTAGGGTTGATCCTGGCCTATCTCAGTTCCGATCCGATGGTGCGCAGTTCGCTTACGCAGCTCCCGGTGCAGATCGTGATTGGTCTGGCGATGGCCAGCATGGTAGCCGGGTATTTCATTATTCGTTCGATGATCATGGAGGCGGTCTAAATGCAGGCATTAATTCTACTCACCGGCATCGCCAGTTTCGCCCTGGTGATTTACCTGACCCTCGAGTGGGCGCCCAGTGTGCCGACCGGCCGCCTGGCAGAAACTTTAACACCCAATACAACGGCTTCGCAGGCCGGTTGGCGCAGATCACTTTCGGTCTTGGATAAACCTGTTTCGCGTTGGACCCCGGCCGGTTTCCTGCGCAAAACACGGTCTGATCTGTATTGGGCGCAAATGGGTGAGCAGTGGGGCGATTGGAATGAAATCCAGTTCACCTCGCTGCGCTTTGCCCTGGCAGTAGCCGGCTTTGGATTGGGTATGGTGGTAATCGGCGAACCAGTGTTTGCGATTGTCGGGGCAATTGTGGGCTTCCAGTATCCAGCGATGCGCATGGGTGGCGTTGCCCGCAAGATGCGCCGGCAATTTATTGCCCAACTGCCCGAATACGTGCAGCTCGTTTCGGCGCAAATGTCGGCTAACGTCTCGATGGAAGAGGCTCTGCGCCGCACCTCTCAGGCGCAGAGCCTGGTCGGTAAGTGGATGCGCAAAGTACTGCAGATGGCTCAAGGACGAAACCTGATCGAACAGATGCAGCGCGAGGCGCAGGAGACCCAACTTCCGGAGCTGATCGGCATGGCTGTGCAGTTGGAATTTATTCGCCGGGGAACTGCCCAACAGGAACTGATGGGCCAGTTGGCGACCAGTATCGCCGCGGATTACATTGGCGCAGCCGAACAACGGGCGGAGAAGGTTGGATCGGAACTGGTGATCCCGATGGTGATCTTCTACTTCCTGCCATTTCTGGCGACTCTCTTGGTGGTGATCGGCTGGCCAATTGTGGCCGGGTTGGGGAGCGTGTGATGTTGCAGCGTAACTTGCTGAAAGACGCAGTCCGTGACCAATTAGGCTTCGCCTTTTTTGCCTTCGCTACGGTTGTAGCTGGCTTTTCTGCCTGGCAAAGCCCTTCCATTCTGGCCTGGTTATATGCGTTCCACAACCTGCTGCTGGCGTGGTTTTATATGCGGCGAGAGCGAGCGAAACGATATGATCGGGTTGGATTGTGGTTGGGGATGATCGCTGCGTTGCTGCCGACGGCCGTTCACAGCGATTCTTCCCCCTGGTATATTCTCTTTCCAGGTCTGGCAGGTTATGGTCTGATCCTATGGTCGCTGACGACTCTGGGGAAACGCTTCGGAATTGCGCCGGCGGATCGGGGGATTACCAGCCGAGGGCCTTATCGTTTTATACGGCATCCCATGTATCTTGGAGAACTAACCTTCCGATCAGTGATTATGTTCAACTCCAACACCTTGCTGGTTGATATCCTGTTATTCATTGTCCTAACAGGTATTCAGTGCTGGCGCATTTATCGAGAAGAAAAATGGATATTAGGATATGCATGTTATGTCAGAATAGTTGCATGGAGACTTTTACCTGGAATATGGTAATACTTTATCTTGATGGTCATGAGGTGCTTGTGGAGAAACAGCGTATAGCCGAGTTTGCCATTCAGTAAATACCCGAAAAGTTGTGGCAATATTGCACTGGCAAAAACGGCAAATGGATATGCCGAACTTTTAATGCTTTGCCGATAAATCCTTGGTTACATAGGCAAAGCAGTATGTCGAATTTACCGTTGTTGGGGAGATGTCGTTTTGCTAGAATGGAAAAAGCTCCAGACAAGCTTTTCGAGAAAGGTTTTCCAATCCATATGTTTCTTAACTGACAGGAACAGGAGGTGAGAAAAGCCGAATTCAGCTCAGTTCATTCTCGACGGTGGGATATATCATCAGCGCAATACACCGTAACCAACCATAATTACTTACTTTGCGAGGACCCATGAAAAGCTACAAATGGATCAATCTCTTTCTCATTCTTCTGATGGCCGGGGTAGCTGCATTTCAGGTGACCCGAGCCTCTGCTAACTACCAACTT
>JBBSAN010000584.1:0-4879 GCA_038252265.1 Chloroflexia bacterium | reverse complement strand
GGGCGGTTCTGATTTCCCATTAGGAGGACATCACCCATATTGGACTTCACCGGTGTAGCCCATGACACGACCCCGCACCCCCCGCCGCGCCCGAGTGGGTTTCGGTTCTTCATGAACGGCTGCATGGTCGGGATCGCACTACGGCCTGGAGCGGGCGCTGCGGGGTCTGGGTTATCGCACCACGGCGCGGCTAACGGCGGACACGCAGGTCGCGGTCACCAGCTATCCCACCGCCGACGTGCTGGCCTGGGTGCGCGCCGGGGGCGACCTGCTGTTCCTGGCCCAGGGACCCAGCCCGTTCTTCTGGGTGGGGGGCCGGGGTGGGGCCTACAGCGGCGGCTGGATCACCAGCTTTAGCTGGTTGCGCCCCGACGTCCACCGGCGGCTCGGCGGGCACAATCCGCTGAGTATGCCGTTCTTGCCGGTCATGCTCCGCAGGACGATCCTGGGCCTGCCCGTGGAAGACCGGGCGGTGCAGGGTGACTTCCTGGCCGGGATGGTCTCTGGCTGGGTGCGCCACCCGGCGGTCCATACGGTGCAGTTCCGCTATGGGCAGGGGCGGGTGGTGCTGACCACCTTCAGCCTGGAAGACACCCTGGACGATCCCAGCGGGATCGCCCTGTTCCACGATCTGGTCGATCACCTGCACTCGGACGCCTGCCAGCCGGTGCTGACCGCCAGCTACTAAAGCTGTCCCGATCTTACTCCACGATGACCATCCCGGCCTGCCGCAACACGTCGCTCGCCTGCGCTAACATCGTCGCCCGGACCAGCAGATAATCGGTGTCGTAGGTGGAGAGGGCGAAAATCGAGATCCCGGCTTCGGCCAGCGGTGCGGCCAGTCGGGCCAGGATTCCGGTCAGCGCGAAGTCGAGTGGGCCTTCGACCTTGAACACCCGCCACCCCCGTTCGCAGACGATCCCGGCGGGCACCGTGTCGTCCTCGCAGACGACCGAGAGTTCGTCGGCGGTGCGCGTCAGCGACAGGAGCGCGCCGCCTCCGGCCCAGGCGGGCAGGGGCGCCTCGGCGGGGAGGCGACACACGGCCAGGGTGCCGGGCAGCACCGTCAGGGTCAGCGTCGCTCCGGTCATCGTTCCTCCCTGTCGAACAGAGGGCGGCGCACCCTTGGGGGTGCGCCGCCGTTCTTGCGGTGGTCGTCCGCACCCCCTACGGCTGGGCCAGGGCAAGATAGAGGATCTTGCTGAACTGGCCGCGTGTGGCGTTGTTGCCGGGGCGGAAGTAGGGCCGGTTCAGGGGCGGATCGCACGGCTCGCCTGCACCGCCGCACGGGTAGCCGCTGATCAGCCCGCGCGCCCGTGCCTGTTCGACAAAGCCGTAGAAGGTATCGCCCGGCGGCACATCGCTGAAGCTGGCGGTCGCTGGGTTCAGGGGTCCCCAGCCCCGGGCATCAACGATGATCTTGCTCAGTTGCCCGCGAGTCACGTTGTTGTTGGGGCGGAAGTAGCGCCCCGGACACGGTTCGCCTATGCCCCCGCAGGGGTAGCCGCTGATCACATCATGCACCGCCGCCGTCTCGATGTAGGGGTAGAACGTGCTGCCGGCGGGTACATCGGCAAAGGTGGGGCTGGTCGGCGTCTGGATCGGCCACCCCTGGCCGAGCACGACCATTTTGCTGACTTGCCCGCGCGTGCTGTTGTTGTTGGGGCGGAAGTAGGTGCCGGGGCAGGGTTCGCCGGGGCCGCCGCACGGATAACCGCTGACGATGCCGTGGCAAGCGCCATACTGGACATAGGGATAGAAGGTGTTGGACGGCGGCACATCCGCGAAACTGACCGCGCAGGCCGGGGGGGTGGGGGTGGCGCTGGGGATGAGGGTAGGCGAGGGGCTAGCAGTCGCCACCGGGAACACACCCCGGTCGGCGTAGAAATCCGCCGCCGCCCCGGCCCGGCTGTCTACCCACCCGGCTACCACATAGTCCGGGCCATAAGCCACCGCGTAGTAGTCCCCGATCCAGCCGTCGCCTTTGGCGTAGCGGATCGCGAGGGGGTCGCTCGATAGGTCGCTCACCCGCTGGTTGGCGCTCCAGGTCAGGCCCTCATCGGTCGACTCGCTGTAATAGAGGTCATAATTATAGTTGGTGGGGTTGTTGCGGCGGTCGTACCAGGTCAACCCGATCCGCCCATCTGCCGCGACCGTGATGCTGGGCATGAACTGGTCGATCCCGTTGCCGCGCGGGTCGTCGTTGATGCGGACGGGGGCGCTCCAGCTTGTCCCGCTGTCTGTCGTGCGGCTGAAGGCGATATCTCCGTGCTTCCCCTGGTTCAAGTAGTAGGTAAAATCGCTATCCCAGCGACCATCGTTCCACACCGCATAGACGGTGTTGCCCCCGGTAGGGGGGACCGCCAGGGCGGGGTAATTGTTGATCCGCAAGCCGTTGCTGTACACGTCCCCCGGTAGGATATACTCCCGATCTTTGTAGTCCAGCACCCCCGTTTTCGTGATCGGTGCCCCGCTGATCATCTGGTCGGTGCCCCAGGTGTCCCCCCCGTCGGTGCTGTGGTTGATGAACAGCGTGGAATTCCCACGGGGGTCGTGTTCAAAGGCGACATAGACCGTGCCGTCGGCGGCGGTGATGATGTTCGGTCCCCAGCTTGCGTCATGGTTCGCATTGGACACCGGGATGTCGGCGGTCCAGGTGCGGCCCCCATCGCGGGAATAGCGGAGTTTGATGCCGTGGATGGCATCGGAGGTATAGCGCCAGGCAATGTAGAGGCTGCCCGCAAAGGGGCCGCTGGCCCGGCCATCAACGGCCAGCCGGGCCTGATCGTGATACTCAATATACCCTAGATCGACGCTGATCGGGACCGGTGTGCTCCAGGCCAGGCCGGTGGTCGAGGTGAGGACAAAATAGCCACTGCCGCTCTCGCCCGCCGCCTGCCCGGTGTAGTAGGCAACCCCCTGATGGTCGAAGGCGACGCTGGTATTGCCGAACGGGATCATGCTAGAGGTGGCCGACCAGGAGCCGTAGAAGAGTGCGCCGGTCCAGGTGCGCCCGGCATCGGTGCTGGCCGAGTAGGCGCTGTTCGTGTTGCTCGTGTCCAGGCTGTCGTAGCTGGCGATGATGTTGTTCGGGTCGGTCGGGTTGACCGCCAGCGAGAAGTTTTTTTGCAGATCGGGAGTGAGACTGGAGGTGGGGTTCACTCGAATATCGGCCCCCCACTGGGGGATAGCCAGGGGCATCCCCGCACCGGTCGCCGGTTGCTGGCTGCCCAGCACGATCACCAGCCCGATCAGGAATACGGCGCTGCTCGCTGCCAGTCGCGGAATGTGACGCATCATCGGCAAAACCCGCCCTTTCTATACCCGGTTGCTGGGGGGTTCTGGCCCGCCAGAAGCACACCCGGTTCTACGGTATACCTGCTCTGCTGTCCTGTCCTTACCCTGATTATACCCTTCGCCCGGAGCAGGGTCAACAAACTGCCGCCCGGAACACCAACAACCCACCCTGCTTATTCGGCAAGGGTGGGTTGTTGGCATTCTACAGCGACCGTGCCCGGTACGCGGCCATACCGGGCACAGCAGGAGCAGCCTTATGGCTTACTTGTCGGTGGTGACAGCGATCGGGGCCATGTAGATGTCTTCGTTGTTGTTGCGGGTGTCGGTCCACACCGGGTAGAGCATCCCGTTGCCGGCGGCCATGGCGAAGTAGTCGCCGATCAGGCTGCCCTGCGTGCGCGGGTCGTTATCCGGGTTGGAGGCAACGTTGGTGACGCGGGTGTTGGTGCCGAAGTGAACGCCGTCACCCGATCGCGCCATGTACACATCGTAATTGTAGTTGTTGGCGTCGTTGCGGGTATCCAGCCAGGCAACGCTGACCGCGCCCGTGGAGTCCACCGTCAGCGCAGGCATCAGTTGGTCGGCGCTGCTGCCGTCGCTGTTCACGACGGTGGCGTTGCTCCAGCTGCTGCCGTTGTTGGCCGAGCGGCTGATCAGGATATCGTTGCCGTGGCCGACGTTGCGGCCATCAGCCCAGGCGACGTAGAGCGTGCCGTCCGGAGCCATCCCGGCGGTGGGATAGTTGCTGGCGCGGTAGTGGGTCGGGCGCGCCTGGAGGGCGGTGGTCTTGGCGACAGTGTTGACGGTGAAGCCGCTGCGGCCATCGCGGGCCACGTGCAGGAAGCTGCCCGCGTTGTAGAAGACCGTGAGCATACCACTGCGGTCCACCAGTGCGGTGGCGTTGCGCCCGTTGGTTTCGATGGTGCGGATCGTGCCCCAGGTCGAGCCTTTATCCGCCGAAGCGCGGGTATAGAGCGAGGTGCCCTGCCACAGCACATAGACCGCGCTGCTGCCGACGGCCAGGGTCGGCTTGTCAGCGGCACCGCCGGTGAAGCTGCTGGCCCAGCTCTGATTGGCCCAGGTCAGGCCGCCATCGGTGGAGCGGCTCAGGGCCACGGCACCATCGGCGGGGGCGAAGGCGACGAACGCCATGTAGAGCGTGCCGTCCGCGCCGAAGGCGACGGTCGGGTCTGCGGCGTTCAGCCGGCTGGCGTTGCGGTTGATGTACGGTTGCGAGGCCGTCCAGCTCTGGCCGCCGTTAAACGTCACATAGGCATAGACTTCGAACTGGCCGGTGCCCGCCTGCCAGTTATTTGCCCCGACCACGATGTGGCTGGGGTTCCGCGGATCGACGGCCACCGACGGCTCGTTCTGGGCTTCGGTGGTATTGTCCGTGTTGACGCGGGTGTTCGCCCACGGCAAACTGATCGGCGCATCCGAAACCGGGTGCGCCTTCCAACTGGCCGACAGGGGCATGTTGGTCGAAGGCACCATCATATCGGGATCGGTGCTGGTGTTGGCGACGACCGTGGGTCGCCCGATGGCGATCGCGGCTGCGGCCACCACGGCCAGCAACGTGATC
>JBBSAN010000583.1:0-4879 GCA_038252265.1 Chloroflexia bacterium | reverse complement strand
TCAACAGCCCGCTTCTTCTATTGTAAGGTAAAAGGGTGAGGGCGAAAAGTCGCCGGGCCGATCCCTCGGACGGGCGAGATCCCCCCGCACCCCGGTCCTCTCCCTCTGGGAGATGGAGAATCCTCTTCTAATTTCTAATTTCTAATTTCTGACCTCTGATTTCTAATTTCTGACCACGTCCCACCTTACATGGCCGTGAAGCCGCCATCGACGGGCAGGGCCAGGCCGGTGATGAAGCTGGCCTCGTCGGAAACGAGCCACAGCGCGGCAGCGGCGCATTCCTCCGCCGTGCCCAGGCGGCCCATCGGCTGCTGGGCCGAGTACTCGGCCCAGGCGGCGGCAGGGTCGGGGCGCGTCGCAGCGAAATCAACCAGCATCGGCGTGTCGATCACGCCCGGACAGAGCGCGTTGACCCGGATGTGCTGGGTGGCATAGTCCAGGGCCAGCGCCTTGGTCAAGAGCACGGCGGCCCCCTTGGTCGCGCAATAGATCGGGGAATCGCGCTGGGCCACCAGCCCGGTCTTGCTGGCATCGATCAGGATCACCCCGCCGCCCTGCCGCAGCATGATCGGGATAGCGTAGCGAGTGGCGTAGACCAGCGCCTTGATGTTGACAGCCAGCAAATGCTCCATCTCGTCATCGGTGCTGTCGGTGATCAGCTTGGGCAGGTTGACTCCGGCGTTGCAATACAGAATGTCGAGCTTGCCATAGCGTGCCAGCGTCGCGTCAATCAGGCGCTCGTTGTCGGCGCGCTGGCTCACATCCGCCGGGCAGAAGAAAGCCTCGCCCCCTGCCGCCGCAATCTCGGCCACCACCGCCTCGCCCGCCGCCGCGCGTCGCCCGGACACCACCACCTGGGCACCTTCCCGCGCAAAGAGGAGGGCCGAGGCACGGCCAATCCCGCTCCCCGCCCCCGTCACAATCGCCGTCTTTCCCGCTAATCGCACCGTTTGTTCCTCCGTTTGGCTGCTACGCTATTCCCGGTCGTCAACCCCGATCACCCGCCGGGGCTCGCCGCTCGGGGCGGGACCCCTACTGCGGGCAGGGGCGACGGTTTCCTGGCTCAGGAACTCGGCCAGCACGCGCTCTTTGACCTCTTGAATATGCCGCTCCATCGCCGCTTCGGCAGCCGGGCGGTCCCGCGCTCGCAGGGCCGCCAGGATCGCCTGGTGGTGTTCCAGCGACATTTCCATCATATCCTGAAAATGGATGCCGTAGAACTGGAAGACCCGCAACTGGGCCTGCACCGACGCCATCAGGCCGGACAGGCGGCGGTTGTTCGCCGCCTGGACCAGCATCGCATGGAAGGCCCGGTCAATCGCCAGGAACGTCTCGCTGGCGCTGGGATCCCCGGCCAGCACCCGGCGGCTCACCGCGTCCAGTTCGGCCTGGGCCGCCGCCAGCTCGGCGTCGCTCAGGCGAGGCAGCGCCAGGCGCACGGCCAGCACTTCCAGCGCGGCCCGCACCTCGTACACCTCGCGCACGTCCACGCTGGAAAAGCGGGCGACGTAGAAGCCGCGGCGGCTCTCGGCGCGGACGATGCCCTCCTGGGTCAATTGGTGCAGGGCCTCACGCACGGGCGTGCGGCTGACCCCTATCTCCTCGCTCAGGCGCAGATCCGACAGCTTATCGCCGGGCCGCAACTGGTGACTGACGATGCGCTGCCACAGCAAATCGTAGACCTGCTTACCGAGCAGGCTTTGTTGAATCAGGGCATCGCTGCCTTCACCGTCACGCCCGCCCCCGGCCCGGTCGGCGGTTGATTGTATATCCATTGGCCGCGTCCTACTCACTTGATCTGTGCTGCGGGCTGCCCGCCCCTAGCCTTTGACGGCCCCTACCAGCAGGCCCCGCGAAATATAGCGCTCTAGAGCAATTGCCATACCGATAACCGGCAGGATCATAATCAGGATCAACACCGACATATACCACCATTGCGGGCCACGGGTGGCGTTTTGCGCCGCCACGGTCAGCGGCAAGGTTTGCGCGTTGGCGGAGGAGAGGAACAGCGCCAGCAGGTACTCGTTCCAGGCAAAGACCAGCACGAAGAGAAAGGTAGCGACCAACCCCGGCACCGAGATCGGCAGCACGATCGCGTGGAAAATCCGATAGCTGGACGCTCCGTCAATGGACGCGCACTCCTCTAACTCCAACGGGATCGTCTGGAAATAGTCACGCATCAGCCAGATGACGATGGGCAGATTGGTGGCGACATAGGTGATGATCAGCGCCAGTTGCGTGTCCAGCAGGTGCAGTTGCTGGAACAGGACATAGATCGGGATGACCACGGCCACCGGGGGCAACATGCGCTGGGAGATGAGCCAGAAGGCGATGTCGTTGTTGCCCAGCGTGCGCCGGAAGCGCCGCGCCACCGTTTGCAGCAAGACCAGGAAACAGCCCAGCCCCGCCACCGCCGCCAGGGGCCAGGGCACCCCGGCGGCAGTCGCCACCGCAGCCCCCGCCACACAGCCCATGAAGGTCAGGATCACGCCGACGCGAGGCCGGTACTGGAAGCGCACCAGCGCATAGGCCGCCCCTGCGCCCAGGATCAGGGCGATCACCGAACTGGCAAGCGCCACGACGACGGTATTGATGTAAGGCCGCAGGGTATCATTCCCCAGATCGACGAAGATATACCGCCAGGCATGGAACGACGGCTGGAAATCGACGAACGGGATATAGACCGGCCCGCCGTCCACCTGGATCGGCAGCTTGACCGACGTGACCACCAGCCAGTAGAGCGGAAACAAGACCACGAAGGCCCAGAACCCCAGCAAGAGGTACGACACGATCATGGTCGCCGGGGAGGGGCTGAGCAGGGAGTGGCGGTGAAACAGGTTTCTCATGCGGCCTCCGTGACGCGATGGCGCACCAGATTCACATAGGCGGTGCCCAGGAAGGTGACGACGAACAAGAGGATATAGGCGATGGCGGCAGAGCCGCCCAGGTCCAGCGTGCGCCAGGCGAGAAAGGCATGGAGCGTCAGCGACTCGGTAGCTGTGCCCGGCCCACCGTTGGTCAGGATGTTGGGCAGGTCCACGATCTTCATGCCCTCGATCAGCCGGATCAGGATCAGGGTGCTGCTGACCGGCAGGATCGCGGGCCAGGTCAGGTAACGGAAGACCTGCCAGCGGTTCGCTCCGTCCACCAGCGCGGCCTCGACCGGCTCCACCTGCTGTCCTTCCAGCGCGGCCAGCAAGACGATGAACATGAACGGCGTCCACTGCCAGATATCGCCGATGATCACCGCCGCCCGCGCCCCCCACGGATCGTTGACCCAGGAGAAGTTGGTCAGCCCCAGCAGCTTCCAGATCGGCTGGAACGGCCCTTTGCCCGTGTCGGTCAACATCTGGAACATATAGCCCACGCCGACCGGGGTGATCATCATCGGCAAGAGGAAGACCACGCGGAAGAAGCGGCGGCCCGGCAGCGGCTGCGTGGTCAGCAGGGCCAGCCCCAGGCCCAGGAAATACTGGACGGTGAGGCCGACCCCGACATAGATCAGCGTGACCATGAGCGTGCCGGGCCGCCCGCCGGGGCTGAGCGTCGTCACCGCCAGCCACAGACCCCCCGCCAGGACGAGCGCGACGACCCCCCGCCCGATCACGCCGACCGGCGAAGCCCGGTGCCCGCGCACCGTCGTGATCAGCCACCCGACGAGCAGGGCCCCGCCCGCCCCGAAGAGGATCCAGCCCAGGGGCGAGGGGTCGCGCAGCACCCCCAGGAAGTGGGTGCGCGCGCTGCCGAACACGAGCTTGTTGTAGTTGTCCAGCCCCACGAACTGAACGTCGAACCCGCCCTTCACGAACTTGATCCGGGACAGCGACAGGGTGAGCGAGACCAGCAGGGGGAAGATCGACAGGAGCAACACCACCAGCAGCGCCGGCCAGATGAACGACGCCCGGATCAGGCGCTCGGACCGCGAGGTGATCGCATGGGAACGGACATCCCCCAGAGTGGGGGCCTCCAGGCTCGACCCATCGAGGGTCGAGCCTTGAGCCTGGTCTTGTTCGAGTTGCATTTAACGTTGCACACCGAGGCTGGCTTTGTAGGCCGCCAGTTGCTTGTCGCGGCCTTCGCCGTTGGTGATCTCTTCCCAACCCGTTTCGATCTGCTTCATTGCGTCGTCCCGGGTGATCTCTCCGGCCAGGAACTGGGCCACCGCCGTATCCTGCACCACCTGCTGGTATTGCTGGGTCTTGGGGATGCGCATATCGAGGATCATATTCGGGCTGTTCAGGCTGTCCTGGATCGCACCCAGGTAGAGCTTGGCCGCGTTGTCGCTCATGCCGACCGCTTTCCAGGGGGCCATATCCGTGAATTGCGAGGTGCGGTAGGGATTGAACCCGGTCTTGCCGATGGTCACGTCGACGTTGGACTGGGCCGGTTGGCTGACAAAGGAGAGGAAGGCATAGGCCGCGTCCTTGACTTTGGCCGGGGCCGCCGCGCTGACCGCACCCGACCAGCCGCCGAATGAGGCGAAGGGGGCATGGTTCACGCCATTGACCGCGTGCGGGCAGGTGGTTGCGTCGCAGTCCACCAGCTTGCCGGTGGCGCGGTCCAGGACCTTCTTCGAGCCGGGCAGGATCGCCGCGCCGACCTTATCCTGCACTTTGGAGGTGGCCGGGTCGAGGGCCAGCGTGCCGATATCGCCCCAGTCCATCGAAAGGGCACAGCGCCCGGAAGTGAACAGGCCACGGGTGCCGCCGACATCCAGGTTCAATTCGTCGGGAGGCCCGTACTTGGTAGTTTCCTTCAGGATATCCAGCGCCGCGCCAAAGGCTTCATTGTTCACCAGCGGCTTCATCGTGGTCGTATCAAAGAACGCGCCCTGGCTGGTGCCCTGAGTCTGGAGGAAGCCGCCCGCCACCGAGGTGAT
>JBBSAN010000582.1:0-4881 GCA_038252265.1 Chloroflexia bacterium | reverse complement strand
TAATCTTCCCGTCCGAACGAGCGCAACCGATCTAATAGAGTGTGATCGTGGTGATCAGCAGCAGGGCGAAGAGGAGGCTCTGCCCCAGTTCCAGCAAGCCGACGCGCTGGATCGGAATGTGGACCGGCACGCGTCAGAGGGTCCAGCCCGCGCGGAGCACAGACGGCACGAAGGCCAGCAACGCCGCCCACGGCAGGGCACCGCCCCAGGCAAACCCCGCGACGACTCCCCCGCCCGATGTAGCCCGAACGTCGTTTGCCCGCGCTCTCGTTGTTGCCCGGAGCCAGCTTGGCCCACTTCGTCAGCGCTGCCGCGCTGGGGAAGCGGCTCATGTCCAGCCCGATCTCGGCAAGCACCACTTCCGCCACTTCCCGCCCCACGCCTGGGATCGTGTCGAGCAGGGCCAGCGCGGCTGCCGGGGCGAGTGGCACTGACCCTCCCATTACCGGGGCAACCCCGCTGCCTGCTTTGACCAACCCTGGTGCGGAGGCGGCGACAGGAGGCGCGGCCAATTCGCCGGACTCCACCGCTGGGCTGACCAGGAGCGCCGCCGCGCTGGCTTCTGCCGGTGGGGCGGTCTCTGCGCCCGGTCCGAGCTGCTCCAGTTGCGCGGCGATGCGCGTCGTGAGCGTGGCAATCTGCCCATTCAAGAAGTCGAGTTGCCCCAGGTGCTGACTTAACAAGAAGCGGTGATGGTCGGTGAGTTGCCCGGTCAAGGCCTCGGCCAGCGCCGCCCGCTTGGCCCGTAAGCGCCCCTTCGCTAACTCCACCAAGACATCGACCTGCTGCTCCCCCGCCACCAGTTGGTCCAGGATGGCGCGCCCCGATACCCCGGTGATATCCGTGAGCACGCTCGTCAGTTTGAGGTTGGCCCATTCCAAGACCTTGTGCAAGCGGTTGACCACCGTTGTGCGGTCGGCGACCAGGCAGGCCCGCTGGCGGGTCAAATCGCGCAACTCGCGTTGCGGGCGCGGGGGAATAAAGCTGGGCCGCACCAATCCATAGCGCAGTAAGTCGGCTAACCATTCGGCGTCTTGCACATCGGTCTTCCGTCCGGGCACGGCTTTGACATGCTGGGCATTAACCAGCCAGACGCTGACGCGGTCCTCTAGCAGGTTATAGACCGGCTTCCAGAACTCGCCCGTGCGCTCGAGCACGACATGGGTGACCCCTTGCTCGACCAGCCAATCGCCCAGCGCGAGGAGATCGGCGGTCATGGTGCGAAAGGTGCGAGTGGTGCGCGGCGGAGATCCGGCCGCAGTCTCGAGCAGAGTAGTGGCGACGACGGTCTGCTTATGGACGTCGAGGCCAGCGCAATGGGAGAAGGTTACGTACATACGGTCCTCCGGCAGGTGGTCGCACCGGGGTAGGATGCGGCATGCCAAAACGAGACTGGCTAACGTGCTTTCCGGCGGGGCCGGATACCACAAGGTGTTGTACCGCTCGCATCCCGATCAGTCTGCTGTCCAGGTTCGCAACACTACGTAATCACCGACCTCGATACCCCGATGGAACCGAATAATAGCACATTTTCATCGGGGATTGTGCCCCGCCGGGCATGGGTGTCTGCTGTGAAAATCCCACTCAGGCGGCCGCTTTGGGAGTGAGCGTGACTTGAAAGCCCAATTGCTCGCCCTGCCGGATCACGCGTTTGATCGCTGCCTCCGCGTTGCGTTGTGCTGTGATCCCGCCCCCGTCGCGATACGGCTCACGCTTGCTCAATACGTGGTCGATGGCGATCAGCAGCCGATGCGCCACCGCGATGATCGCCTTCTTCCCTCCATGTTTGGCGACCACGCGCCGCTAGACCGCGTGTAGATGTGTCCCGACCCGCTTGACCGCCGCATGGGCCGCTTGTACCAAGCCGCTCCGCAACCAGCGATTGCCATGCCCGATGCTGCTCGAGCGGCGCTTGCCCGCACTTTCGTTATTGCCCGGCGCGACCTTGGCCCAACTCGCCAGGTGCGCCGCACTCGGGAAGCGGCTCATATCCGACCCGACCTCGGTCAGCAGCATTTCGGCCAACTCCCGGCCAATCCCCGGCACGCTGTCCAGCAACTCCTGAGCCGCCGCCCCGGACAACGGCGCTTCCGCCGCGAGGTCGGGCGATCCCCTATCGGGGGGCGGGGGGGGCAGCCGGGGGCAGTTGTGCGAGCGCCAAGGGTGCTGCTGGCGGCGGTGCGTCTGCTCCCGCGGGCGCGATCAGGTCCTGAATGCGCGTACTATAAGTGGCGATCTGCTCGTCGAGAAAATCGCTCGGTACCAGATGCTGCGCCCGCAGAAAGCGATGGTGTTCCCGCACCTGCCCGCTCAAGGCGTGCTCCAGCGCCGCCCGCTTGGCGCGCCGCCGCCCTTTGGCGCGGTCCGCCAGCCCGGCACTGTCCGCTTCGCCCGCCAGGATGGCCGCCAGCATGGCCCGCGCCGACACCCCCGTGACATCGGTCGCCACGGCGGTCAGTTTCAGGTTGGCCCACTCCAGCACTTTATGCCGCCGGCGCACCACCCCGGCGCGCTCCTGCACCAGGTTCGTCCGCTCGCGGGTCAAGTCGCGCAAGTCGCGCTGGGCCAGCGGCGGGATGAAGCTGGGGCGCAGCAGGCCGTGGCGCAAGAGGTCGGCAATCCAGGCCGCGTCGCCCACATCGGTTTTGCGGCCCGGCACGACTTTGGGGAATCTAACGAATTAAACGATCCCGGTTTATGTTATACTGGCGGCATCTTAGCGTAGGAGCGATCCGATGGACCGACCCGATCAGCTCGCCTTGACCCCCGCGCTCACCCCCCTGCTGCAGGCCACCGCCGCCGATCTGCCCGCCAGCGCCCGCCGCCTCTTTATGGCCCGCGTCGTGCAGGCCCGCGGCACTGGCGGCCAACGCACCGCCGAACGCCTCCTCGGCTGGAACCGCCACACCATCCGCAAAGGCACCCTCGAACTCCAGCATGGCCGGCATTGCGCCGCTGCCTTTGCCGCCCGCGGGCGTAAACCGGCCGAGGCTCATCTGCCGCAGCTGCTCGCGGATCTGCGCGCCCTGGTCGACGCCCAAAGCCCAACCGATCCGCAGTTCTCCAGCACGCGGCTCTATACGCGCCTGAGCGCCGCTGAAGTGCGCCGCCAACTCATCGCCCAAAAAGGCTATCGTGCCGCAGAATTGCCCACCGCGGCCACTCTGGGGCGCAAACTGAAGGCCTTGGGCTACCAGTTACGCCCGGTCGCCAAAACCCGCCCCCAAAAAAAGTCCCCGAAACCGACGCTATCTTCACCCAACTGCACGCGATGAATGCCGCTGCCGCAGCCGCGCCGACCATCCTCCGGGTTTCCTTGGATGCCAAAGCGACCGTCCAGGTCGGCCCCTTTTCCCGGCATGGGCGCACCCGCTGTGCCGTGGCTGCCGCCGACCATGATTTCGACCCGTTGGCGACGGTGACGCCGGTGGGCATCTTGCTGCCGGCGACGGATGAATGGTTCCTGTATCTGGTGACCTCGCGGGTGACCAGTGATTGCCTGGCGGATGTGCTCACCGCGTGGTGGGCCAGCGTGCGGGAGCGCTTTCCCGCCGTCACCACGGTGCTGCTGAACCTGGATAATGGGCCGGAAAATCATAGTCACCGCACCCAATTTATGTATCGGTTGGTGGCCGGGGGGCAGGCCACCGGCTTGGCGATCCAGTTAGTTTATTATCCACCCTATCATAGCAAGTATAATCCGATTGAGCGCTGTTGGGGCGCGTTGGAACAGCATGGGAATGGCGACCTGTTGGACAGTATCGGGGCGGTCCAGGGATTTACCCAAACGATGACCTGGAAAGGCCAAGTGCCCACGGTACGGCGGCTGACCACGCTCTATAAAACGGGGGTGCGGCTGACGAAGGCGGCCATGGCCGAGGTGGAGACACACCTGCGGCGGTGTACGCACTTGCCCAAGTGGTTCGTCACCATTCCCGCGCCTGCTGCCCCGATGGGGCACTTAATTTCGTGAGATTCCCTAAGAAAGCAGTGGCTGCTTCTACCATCCGGGTAGCGCAGGTCGCAGATGAACCGATAGGTGCCCCTGCACCGCAAGATATCCAAGCTCCGTAACCCGCATGTTAGCACAATTTCCTCGCGGTACAGTGCCTTGCCCGTCACCACCCTGCGGAGCGGCGTCTCCCCGGTAAGCGCGCTACGGGGGCTTTTCCCCTAGCAACTGGAGGTGCTGCACGATTTTCCGCAAGCCCGTCAGCGCTAAAACGCTGGCCGGCGGAGAGCTGCCTGACTCTGCCATCTGGAGGACCTGGTTGGTCCCGGTCAGGGGGATCCGGCTACAACTGCCATCCGAAAAGCGCACCACAAACTCACCCCCCGTTCCGGGGTCCATCGGGGTGCGCAGTACGACAGTGTCTTGTCCATAGTATGGATGGTGCGGCTGCGTGATGGTTACGGTTTGGACCGATGGTTCGGCCATAGGGGCCGTGTGATCATCACATCCAGGGGGCGTAGGTCGAAAAGCGGTAGCCGCGCCGATAATCGAACTTGGCGGCGGCGCCCATCTGCACCAGGTGGCCCTCCGGCCGGAGGTCGCGCCGGCCCCGCCCCCGGTACTTCCGGGCCAGAGGGGCCACCAGGCGCAGATGGGCGGCGACCAAGTGCTGGTGGGCGATCGGGCCGCGCACCGCTACCCCCAGCCCCTATGTTAGTATTTGAGCGGTCGAGCCAAGTAAGTCGCTCAAAACAGTCCCAAGATAGGGCCGTTGGGACGGCCCTGGGGGCCGCCCTCCGGCCCCCGTTCCCGCTTCAATGGAGGAACAACAGGCCCGCGGCGGCTCCGCCCATGAGCAGGGCCGTGAGGATCAGCAGAGAGCGATGAGCCGTGGGCATGCCGGGTGAATTGTAGACGGGTGGGAGCGG
>JBBSAN010000581.1:0-4892 GCA_038252265.1 Chloroflexia bacterium | reverse complement strand
TACATCAAGCTGGAATTGCTCAAAACCCAGCATCACCTCAATCATTTTGCGCTCAAGGCGAGGCTCCATCGGCGGGCCTTGCAAGTAGCGTTTGCCGAGCTACAGCAACTTCAGCCGATTACCCTGGCTGCGTAACATGAGCTGATAACTAACAACTAACAACTGATGACTCTAATACAGCGTACCCGCCAGCATCTGGAGATGCTCCACGATGGGACCGAGCGCGTAGACAGGGAAGTAGGTGAGCGCCCCGACGATCACGATCACGCCGATCAGCAGGCCCACGAACAGCGGGCCGTGCGTGGGGAAGGTGCCCGCCGTCGCCACGCTGCGCTTCTTGGCCGCCAGTGCCCCGGCCAGGGCCATCATCGGCACGATGTAGGCGAAGCGCCCGATCAGCATTGCCAGGCCGATGGTCAGGTTGTAGAACGGCGTGTTGGCACTGATCCCGGCGAAGGCCGAGCCGTTGTTGCCGGTGCCCGATGTGTAGGCGTAGAGAATTTCACTCAGGCCGTGCGGCCCCGCGTTGTTGCGCGAGGCGAGCGCGTCGGGCCAGATCATCGCCAGCGCGGTGAAGCCCAGGATCGAGAGCGGCAAGACCAGGATCGCCAGCGTCACCATCTTCATCTCGAACGACTGGATTTTCTTCCCCAGGTATTCGGGCGTGCGGCCCACCATCAGCCCGGCGATGAACACGGCGATCACGGCATAGATCAACATGGCGTAGAGGCCCGACCCCACCCCGCCGAAGATAATCTCGCCCAGCGCGATATTGGTCAGCGGCACCAGTCCCCCGATGGGGGTGAAACTGTCGTGCATGGAAGTGACGGCCCCATTCGAGGCGTCGGTGGTAATGGTCGCATAGAGAGCCGAATCATAGATGCCGAAGCGGACCTCTTTGCCTTCCATATTGCCGCCCGCCTGGAGGGCACTGGCCGTCTGGTCCAGCCCGGCGTGCTGGGTCAGCAGCGGGTTGCCCGCCTGCTCGGCCCCCGCCGCGACGACAAAACCGGCCAGGAACAACATGGTCATGACCGCCCAGAGCGCCCAGCCCTGGCGGCGGTCGCCGACCATGCGCCCAAAGGTATAGGTCAGCGCGCCACCGATGCTGAAGATGGTCAGCATCTGCACGAAGTTGGTCAGGCCGTTCGGGTTCTCGAACGGGTGGGAGCTGTTCGCGTTGAGAATCCCCCCGCCGTTGGTGCCCAACTCCTTGATCGCTTCCTGGGAGGCCACCGGTGCGCCCACGATGCTTTGCACGCCGCCTTGCAACGTTTGCACAGTCTGGTAGGCATTGAAGTTCTGGATCACGCCTTGCGAGACATAGAACAGCGCGACGATCAGCGACAGGGGCAGCAGGATGTAGAGATTGCAGCGCACCAGATCGACCCAGAAATTGCCCAGCGCCCGTGTCTCACGCCGGGCGAAGCCCCGGATCAAGGCGATGGCGAGGCAGATGCCGACCGAGGCCGACATGAAGTTATGTGGGGCCAGGGCCACCATGTTGGTCAGGTAGCTGACCGTGGTCTCCGGCACATAGCTCTGCCAGTTGGTGTTGCTGGTGAACGAGGCCGCCGTGTTGAAGGCCAGGGCTTCGCTCAGCGGCCCGAAGCCTTGCGGGTTGAGCGGCAGCCACTGCTGGGTCCGTTCCAGCACATAGGTGAGCAGCAGCCCGACCAGGCTAAAACCGATCATAGCGGCGGTGTAGGCCACCCAGGTCTGCTCGCGCTTGGGGTTGATGCGGAACACGCGGTAAATCCCGTTCTCCACCGGCACCAACACCGGCGACAACAGGTTGCTCTGACCCTCAAACACCTGGACCATATACGCGCCCAGATAGCGCGTGATGACCGCCAACAGCAGGACATAGAACGCGACCTGCAACAGGGCAGGCAGCAAGGTTTCCATCACTAACACCTCACAAGGCCCGATCGGTGGACCGGGCTAGAAACGTTCGGCCCGAATGAGGGCATAGGCCAGATAAAGCAGCAAGCCGAGCGCGATCAGCCCCCAGAGCACATAGTCCCAACTCGCCAGTAAGCCGTCCATTTACGACCTCCGTAGTGCTTCGCAAGCACGGATAAAGCCCCAGCACAGGGCGAAGAAGACAACCGCCGTGCCGATATAAAACAGATCAACCATCTTGTGACCTCCCGTGGTCGGTATTAGTGTGGTCGGTGGCACCCTGCCGGGGGCGGACCACGCGGATTGAACGCCGGGGTCGCGCGGGCAGAAGAATCAGGCTCAGGAGCCAGACACCGGCCAGCCCGGCCCCGACCTGCCCTACCAGAATCCAATCAATCATGCGACCCCTCCTGGTAACTCGGCTCGCGTCGGCGTGTCTGGCTCCGGATTCGGGGCGAGCGCTTCAGCGATGAGCCGCTTGAGGGTATCTACCGGGAACGGCTTGGGTAAAAAGGCGCGGGGCGCAAACTCGGCGATCCGCCGTTGGGCGGGCTGCCCTGCCGAGAGCATAATCGTCGGCAGGGTGGCGCAGGTGATCCCCTGCGCGGCCAGGTGCCGCAACACCCCCCAGCCGGTGTCGTCGGGCAGGTTCACGTCCAGCACCAGCACGTCAGGCCGGGCGCGGCGGATCGCCATCACCGCCTCGGCGGCAGTGCCTGCCGTCTGGACGGTGTAGCCGCTGGCTTCCAGCGTCCGGGCCAGTACGTGTTGCAGCCGTGCTTCGTCTTCGACCAGCAAGATCGTGGGTTGAGTCATACGCCGGGCTTCCTTCTACCGCAGAGCACGCACACCGCACTGCACCGTGCCGTACCCCGTCTTGTTACCTGTTAATTGTAGAGCCAAAGCCATAAAGGAAGCGTAAAGAGCGCGGCCCAAAACATAAGGGAATGATAAGCGCCAGACGTGGGCGCTATAAGAAAGGTATAAAGACCGGAGACTGGCGGCGGCGGCGGGGCTATAATGAATAGGGACACACCTTGTTCACACAGCGCTATAGCGGGATGCCTGTTCTCCTGATCGGATCGTATAGCCTACCGGTGAAAAGCGGCGTGAACGGGGGTAGATGTACCGTAGTCGTCTGAACACAGATCAGACGTTGGTGAGCGCCCCTGGGCACGGCATGAGAGCGCGCACCGCGCCAGGGGCTAGCGGCTGACTGTGCAGGAGGAATTGTATGAATCGCCGGCCTGGGGATCGTGTCGCGCGCCGCCCGCGCCAGTTTGCCGTGCCTGCGCCCCCCCGCCACATCCCGCGCGCGGCGCTCGAATACGAGATCACGCATACCGCCCTGTCCCGCCTGGTGCGCTATGGCGCGACGGCGGTGCTGCTGGTGGCGGTCACGGCGGCCATCTGGCCGGTGCGCGAGACCATTGGCCTGCTCAATATCGGGTTGATCTTCCTGATGGCCGTCGTCGGCGCGACGGTGTTCGGCGGGCGCGGGGCCGGGATCGTCGCCTCGGTGCTGGGGTTTGCCCTGTTCGATTTCTTCCTGGTGCCGCCCTACCTGACCTTTGTGATCAGCGATTTGCGGAATATCCTGGCCCTGATCGTCTTTCTCGGCGTGTCGGCGTTGTTGAGCTGGTTGATCGCCAGCGCACGTGAGCAGGCCCACCAGGCGCAGCGGCGGGCCGAGGATGTTTCGCGCCTCTACGAATTGAGCCAAGTGATCATCGGCGCACCGCAGGCGGATGTGCTGCCCGCCATCGCCGAGAAGGTGCGGGCCGTCTTTGCCGTCCAGGTCTGCTGGGTCTTGCTGCCCGGCCCGCAGCAACACCTGCGGGTGCAGGTTCAGGCCCCCACGGAGGCGCGCCTGCCGACCCGTGACGAAAGGACCCTGGCCGACTGGGCCTTCTGGCACGGGCTGCCGGTGGGCCAGGGCGGGATGACCGCGCCGATCCTGGACGGGGCCGGGTCGGGCAACGGCGCGGCCTTTGTGCCGCTGCGGGCGGCGGGGCGCACGATCGGCGTGCTGGGCGTGGCCGACAAGCGCGATCGCCGCCCCTTCACCCTCGCCGAACGGACGATCCTGGCGACGTTTGCCGATCAGGTGGCGGTGGCATTGGACCGGCTCACCCTGTTGCGCGAAGCGGAGCGGGCCGAGGTGCTGGCCCGCACCGACGAACTGAAATCGGCGCTGATGTCGGCAGTATCCCACGACCTGCGCACGCCGCTCGCCTCGATCATCGCCTCGGTAACGAGCCTGCTGGAGCCGGGCATCGTCTGGGATGAAGAGACCCGGCGCGACTTTCTCCAGGGGATTTATGAAGAAGCCGAGCGCCTCAACCGGCTGGTCGGGAATCTCCTCGATATGTCCCGCATCGAAGGCGGCGCATTACAGCCCGAGAAGGATTGGTATGGGATTGGCGAAGTGATTACCAGCGTGGTCCAGCGGCTGGAAGCCCGGCTGGGCAAGCACCCGCTGACGGTCGAGATCGCCCCGGACTTGCCGCTGGTGCCGCTCGACTATACCGAGATCGATCAGGTGCTGACCAACCTGCTGGAGAACGCACTGAAATATACCCCACCGGATGCGGCTCTGCGGATCACCGCGCGGCAGCAAGACAGCACCCTCGCCGTGACCGTGGCCGATAGCGGGCCGGGGGTGGCCCCTGAGCACCTGGGGCGGTTGTTCGATAAATTTTATCGGGTCGAGGGCCGGACCCGTCCGCAGGGCATGGGGCTGGGGCTGGCGATCAGCAAAGGGCTGATCGAAGCGCATGGCGGGCACATCGAGGCCACGAACCGTCCGGAAGGCGGTCTCCAGATCACCTTTACCCTCCCGATCCCCGCCCCGGTAGAGCGACGGGTGGGGATGCCCGCCGCCGCACTGCGAGGAGGTTAAGCAGATGCGCCGAGTGCGCGTGCTAATTATTGACGACGAGCCGGCAATCATGCGCGCCGTGCGCCCGGCGCTCCAGCGCCATGAC
>JBBSAN010000580.1:0-4894 GCA_038252265.1 Chloroflexia bacterium | reverse complement strand
CAGAAACGGCGCGGCGACGGTATCCAGGGCGGTCTGTAGAGCCTGGAGGCTGGCAGCGTCGGCAATGCGGAGGGTCCGAGTGATGCCGCTGGCCGAGGGGAGCGCGGGCAAGCCCCACGCGGCGGCCACGGCGGGGTCGCGGCACAACGGGGCGGGGCCCGTACGGAGATCGCGCAGATACTCGCTGCCGGCAAGGATGCCGAGCAAGAGGGTGAGCAATTTGGTGTGGGGCGGATGTTGCACCGTTTTCTCGGCAATCGGCACGGTGGCGAGCAGGGTACCGAGCGGCAGGGTCTGGGCAAAGGGCCCCCAGACGACTAGCATCGCGTGCTGGGTGGACTGGACGGCGGGGCGGGAACTGGGTGGGGCAAGGGTCAGCATGAAACACCTCCTTTACGGAGGTTATACCGCAGACCTGCCGGACCCTGCTCATTTTGGAGCGCCAAAACATGATTTGCCTTCTGGATGGTTTGGTTACAATCCAAAATCGCTTGACCTTCACCGTCGTCCAGCCTTTGTGGGAACATGGGGGTCCGCCGCTCCACCTGCCCGATCCCGACGCACGAATCTTGCTGCCTTCTGATCCGGGACCGGCTCCGCCGGGCGCCGCGCCCGGCCCCGGAAAGGATGGCTCCCTATGCCGTCGGACCACGCCGGGTCCCCCCTGCCTGTGACAGGAGTGTGTGTCCCATGTCGCGATGCACCCCAACGCCTTTGGCCAGCGATCACCTTACTGCGGACGGAAGGCCAGCAGCGGCGGCAGGCACTACCCCTGCCTGTGGCGCTGCCCCGCCCAGCACCCCAGCCGCTTCTGCGGTCCCAACTAGCGACCGGTACGTGACCCTGGCCGCCCTGTATGCCCGCGTCTCGACCGAACGCCAAGAAAAAGAAGACACCATCGCCAGCCAAGTGGATGTCTTGCAGCGCGCTGCCGCCACGCGCGGCTACACGACGCCCCCAGAATATGTCTTCACCGACGAGGGATATAGTGGCACCCGGCTGGATCGCCCCGCCCTCGAACGGCTGCGCGATCTGGCGGCGACCGGCGCCTTCGAGGTGCTGCTGGTGCTGGCCCCCGATCGGCTCGCCCGCCAATACGCCGATCAGGTCGTCGTCCTCGACGAGTTGACCCGCGCTGGCTGCCGGGTCGAATTTCTCAACCATGCCTTTGGCACCAGCCCGGAGGAACAGATGCTCTTGCCGATGCAAGGTGTCTTCGCCGAGTATGAACGCGCCGTGATCCAAGAGCGGATGCGCCGCGGGCGGCTCTTTGCCGCCCGCCAGGGCCGCATCAGTTGGGGCCGCGCTCCCTACGGCTACCGTTACCTGCGCAAAACCCCCGCGCTCCCCCAGCAAGTGCTGATCAACGACGCCGAAGCGGCCGTGGTGCGCCAGATCGATCAGTGGCTGCTGGGGGAGCAGTTGAGTTCCTATGCCATTGCGCAACGGTTGACCGAGCAAGGCATCCCCACCCGCCTGGGCCGCAGTGAGCAGTGGCGGCAAAGCGCCATCTGGACCCTGCTGCGCAACCCCATCGACAAAGGCGTCGCCTACTATAATCGCACCCAGACCGTGGATGCCCACCAACCGCATCTCTTGAAGGGCTTTAAGGATCGCCGCCCTGGCAACGGGGGCAGTCGGACGGTCCGGCCCCCGGAGGAATGGATCGCGCTGGCGGTTCCCGCGCTGGTCGACGGGGAAACCTGGGACCTGGCGCAGGAACAATTACAACGCAATCGCGAGCAGGCCCGGCGCAATAACCATGTCCATTCCTATTTACTGCGGGGGTTGTTGGTGTGCGGGCGCTGCGGGCGACGGCTAGTGGGCATGTGGAATCCGGCGGGTGGGGGGAGTTACGTCTGTAGCGCCCGCTATGCCTCCCGCCAGGGACCCTTGCCGCGGTGTCCGGGGCGCAGCGTGGGGCGTGAGCGGATCGAGCGCGCCGTGTGGGAGTATGTGCAGGCGCTGCTGGCCGACCCGGACCTGTTACGCGCCCAATATGCCGCCGGCCAAGCCGACCCGGCGGTGGCTGGGCCAGCGGCGGCCGAACAGGCGCGGCTGGACCGGCAACTGACCAATTTGGACCACGAGGGGCACCGCTTGCTGGATGCGTATCAAGCGGGGGTGATCGAGTTGGCGGAGTTGGCCGAGCGGCGCCAACGGCTAGAGGCGCAGGGACGCGGGCTGCGGGCACGACGAGAGGAGTTAGCGCAGCAAGCCACGGCCCGCGACCAGCAGCTACGCCTCTTGGCCGGCGTGGACGACTTCTGCGCGAGTGTCCGCGCAGCGTTGCAGAATCCCTCATTTGCCGTCCAACAGAAAGTGCTCCAACTGGTGGTGGATCGGATTGTTGTCGAGGACGACCAAATCGTCATTCATCATATTGTGCCGACGGGGCCTGTTCGATTGCAACCAGAACGTCTGGTTGCACAAAAGTTACGCTAGTACAGCTAGGCCTAAATAGGCCTAAGGTTTAGGCGACCAGGGCCTTCCCGCAGTAGGTCCAGGCAAAGGGCTTCGCCATCGTCCGATTGTAGTACTCAATAAACGCCCGGATCTGCGTCTCCAAATCGGCCAGCGAGGTGAAGTTACCCCGCCGCAGCAGCTTGCGCACCAAGATCCCCAGCCAGATCTCGATCTGGTTGAGCCACGAACTATGTTTCGGCGTGTAATGGAACACGATGGTGTGGGTCGGGTCGCGCAGGAACGCCGCGCGACTGTCCATCGTCGCCAAGATCCCCTGCTCCCCTTTCACCCCCAGATCGGTCGTCACTCCGGACATGGCGGCTACATAGCGCACCAGGCTCTCCGAGCAGTGAATATTCAAGTTGTCCACCGCGAAGTGCCAACGCGTCACCGCCGGATCGCTGCTCACCAGACCCGCGATATGGCCCAGGAAATCTTCCTCCTTGCGCGTCGGCCCGATGGTCGGCCCCACCACCTGCCCCGTGACCACGTCCCGGCTCAGGATCGCCGCCAGGGTCCCGTGGCGGATATACTCAAACTCCCGCCGCTCGACATGGCCCGGTTGCGGCGGCAAGCCGGGGTGCTTGCGCTCCAGGGCTTGCACCCCCGTCATTTCGTCAGTCGAGAGTACCCGTTCCCCGGCCGCCGCTAAGGCCGGCGCATCCCGGTAGAGCGTACAAATGTCCGTGATTTTGGCGTCCAAGTACTCATCGTCGCTCGGGGGCGTCAACCAATAGCGGAGGCGGTGCGGTTGCAGGTCCCCCTTTTTAGCAACCGGGCCGCATGCCGGGGGGAAATGCGGTCCAGGATGCCTTGGTGGATGATTTCGTCGGCGAGTTCGCGGGCGGTCCACTGGCTCAGCGGGCGGGCGGTGGTCGCCGGGGCGGCACAGGCCAGGGCGACGATTTGGCAGGTCTGTGCGGCGGTAATGGTGGCCGGACGCCCCGGGCGGGGGGCATCAGTGAGCCGGTCGGCGACGGGCAGATCGGCCAAGGAGGTGGCCTGCCAGCCGCGCCAGCGGTCGCGCCAGAGGCGGACGAGATCGAGACTAACGGCGTACTGGCGGGCAATTTGGGCATTATTGAGCCCGGCGGCGGCGGCCAGGACGACGCGGGCGCGCAAGGCCACTTGTTGCGGGGTAGAGTGCTGGCGGAGCAGCATCTCCAGGGCCGCCTGTTCCTCGGTCGAGAGACAAACAGAGAGGGGTTGGGGACCGCGCATGGGAACCTCCTAGAGAAAGGGTTAAGCAGCCAGAGTAGGGACATGCCCCTATTATACCATAGGTTCATTTGGGCCGCACTGTACTAGTGGGTCGTTTGCCATCGCACTGACGATTGCCAAGCCCCCATTCCAGGGCTTTTGCACACGGAAACAGGATAGCGGAATAGCCAGGGCCATGACAAACGACCCACTAGTATTACAACGAAAGGTCATGGACACATTCTTGCTTACCCGTTGGTGGACCCTGATCCAGAAAGGAGGTCTCCCTTCCATGCCTGATGTTGCCCCGTTGCCCCGGCCCTTCCCGCCGGTCCACCCCGCGCTGCTCCACCTCGCTCCGGCCGATCTCCCGGCCTTCGCGGCGGCCCTGGCGACCTATCAGGCCGCGTTTCGCCCCTACTTTCAACGCGGGGAGCAAATCGTCTGGGCAGCGGTCTACCTGCGCGGGTTGCTGCTTGCTGATGTCCCGCGCAAGAATGTGGAAGCCTGCGCTCTGCGTCTGCGGGGGGCCGGGGCGCGCGCCGACAGCCGGGTGCGCTCCCTACAGTACTTCCTCAGTGCCGCCCCCTGGGATGACCACGTGCTCCTGGCCCATCATCAGGAATTGGTGGCCGCCTCCTTGGGCACCCCGGATGGCGTGCTTATCGTCGACGGCAGTGACGTGCCCAAGCAAGGGCGACATTCCGTCGGCGTGGCCCGCCAATATTGCGGCGCCACCGGCCAACGGGATAATTGCCAGGCCGGCGTCTATCTGGACTATGCCCGTGGCCGGGGCTATACGCTTGTGGACCGCTGCTTGTATCTCCCGGCGGCCTGGTTTGACCCGGAACATGCCGCGCGCCGTCGCGCGTGCGCGATCCCCGCCACAGTGGAGTTCGCCAGCAAAGCCCAGTTGGCGGCGGACATGGTGGAGGAGTTGACGCGGCGGGACCGCCTACCCGCGCGCTGGCTGACCGCCGCTGAAGCCTTCGGCGAAGACCCGGCCTGCGTGGACCGCGTGGCGGCGTGCGATCTGTGGTATCTGGCCGAAGGGCCGCGCACGACCCCGATCTGGCCCCTGGTAGATCCCGCCAGTGGGCCGCCCTGCGCGCGCCCCCGCCGCGGGGTGCCGCCCCAAACGCCGTCCCGCAACGGCCCGGTTCCGCGGCGCGAGCAGTTGCACCCGGATAGTCCGCCCAAAAAAACCGTCGCCGCCGTGGCGGCCTTG
>JBBSAN010000579.1:0-4898 GCA_038252265.1 Chloroflexia bacterium | reverse complement strand
TGCTCGATGTGCATCGCCATGAACGGCGACCAGTTGGCCCCCGGCCAGTATGCCGTCTCGACTAGCAACCGCAACTTTGAGGGGCGGCAGGGGCGACTTTCCTCACCAGCCCGCTGACCGCCGCCGCCACCGCACTGACCGGGTCCATCGCGGATGTCCGCCAGTTGCTGGGTTCCTGACCGGAAAGGATGTATTATGGAAGCGATCACCACTTTCACTGCCCCCTATGTCGCGTTGCCGATGGAGAATGTGGACACGGACCAGATCATCCCGGCACGCTTTTTGAAGACGACGAACAAAGCGGGCCTGGGCAACAACCTGTTCGCCGACTGGCGCTACACCGCCAACGGAACGCCGCGCCCCGACTTCGTGCTCAACCAACTCCCGGAGCAGGGCGCGCAAGTGTTGGTGGCGGGGCACAATTTCGGCTGTGGGTCGTCGCGGGAACACGCGCCGTGGGCGCTGCTGGGCTACGGCTTCCGCGCCGTGGTCAGCACCTACTTTGCCGACATTTTCCGCAACAACGCGCTGAAGAACGGCCTCTTGCCTATCGTCGTGGACCCGGCCACGCTGGACGAGTTGATGAGTGCTTATGAGACGCTTCCGGCCCCGACGGTGACGGTGGACCTGGCCGACCAACGGTTGACCGGGCCGGGCGGGCGCAGCGTCGCCTTCCCGGTGGACCCGTTCGCCAAGCACTGTTTGCTGGCCGGGGTCGATCAACTCGGCTTCCTCCTGGCCGCCGTGCCCGACATTGCCATCTATGAGGCGAGCCACGCGGGCCGGGTCCAATTGACCTGAACCAATGCTAGGATATAAGATGCAGCAGTTCAATGACCCATCCCCACTATTCAGCCCCTCCGGGGCTTACGTTCGTGCTGAAGGAGCAACGATGCGCGCAGTAATTACGGTGTTACCCGGCGACGGGATCGGCCCCGAAGTGGTGGCCGAGGCGGTCGGGGTGTTGGCAGCGGTGGCCCAGCAATGGGGGCACCAGTTCGATCTGCCCGAAGCGTTGCTGGGCGGCTGTGCCATTGACGCGACGGGCGTGCCTCTGCCCGAGACAACATTGACCCAATGCCAGGCATCGGACGCGGTCCTGCTGGGCGCGGTCGGCGGGCCGAAGTGGGACAATCCCGACGCGACGGTGCGCCCCGAACAGGGCTTGCTGGGCATCCGTAAGGCGCTGGGGCTGTTCGCCAACCTGCGCCCCGTGGCCGTGAACCCGCAGCTAATCGCCGCCTCACCCCTGCGTCCCGAACGATTGCAGGGCGTGGATCTACTGGTCGTGCGCGAACTGACCGGGGGGATCTACTTCGGGGAGAAGCGGCGGGAGCGGCTGCCGAACGGCGAGGAACAGGCGTTTGACGTGTGCATCTACACAACGAGTGAGATCGAACGGGTGGTGCGGACGGCGGCGGCCCTGGCGCAGGGGCGGCGCAAGAAGCTTACCTCTGTGGACAAGGCCAACATTCTGGAAACCTCGCGGCTGTGGCGCAGCGTCACCACCCGGCTCATGCGCGACGAGTTCCCCGACATCGCCGTGGATCACCTCCTGGTAGACGCCTGCGCCATGCACCTCCTGCGCCGTCCGGCAGACTTCGATGTGATCGTCACCGAGAATATGTTCGGCGATATCCTGACCGACGAAGCCTCAATGCTGGCCGGGTCGATGGGGATGCTCCCGTCGGCCTCGCTGGGGGCCGATCCGGGCACTAGTGCGGGCACGCGCCTGGGCCTTTACGAACCGATCCACGGCTCAGCCCCCGATATCGCCGGGCAAGGGATCGCCAACCCGTTGGGCACGATCCTCAGCGTCGCCCTGCTCCTGCGCCACTCGCTGGGGCTAACCACCGAAGCCGCCGCCGTCGAAGCCGCCGTCAACCAGACGTTGGCCGACGGCATCATGACCGGCGATATCGCCCCGCCCGGCGCGTCCCCATCCACCACCCGTCAAGTCGGCCAGGCCATACTCGAACGACTGGCGGCGTACTAGGCGGTAAGCAGCAGGCAGTTCTGATGACTGATGACTGATGACCAAGGAGCACTGATGCGCGTCGCATTTCTGGGCCAGCCGGGATCGCATAGTGAAGGGGCGACGCTACAGGCGGTCGGCCCGGCACTAGAGTCGGTCTGCTGCGAATCGTTCGCGGCCATCTTCGGTGCGGTCGGCAGTGGGGCGGCGGACCGGGCGGTGCTGCCGATTGAGAATAGCCTGGCCGGGAGCCTGCATAGCAACTACGACCTCCTGCTCAAGCACGAGTTGTATATTGTGGGCGAGGTGAATTATCATGTCGAGCATGTGCTGCTGGCCCGGCCCGGCGTGGCGTTGGCCGACCTGCGCCGGGTGCTCAGCCATCCGCAGGCGCTCGACCAGTGCGATCAATTCCTGACCGGGTTGGGGGTCACCCGCGAGCCGCTGGCCGATACCACCCTGGCGGCGCGGCGGGTGCGGGACGAGGATCGACGCGACAGCGGGGCGATTGCCAGCCGCCGCACCGCCGAGTTGTACGGGCTGGCCGTGCTGGCCGAAAACATCGCCGATTATCCCGAAAATGTCACCCGCTTCCTGATCCTGGCGCGGGACGCTACGCCGCCCGCCGCCGGGCAGCCCGCCAAAACCTCACTGGTCTTCTCGCTGGAGAATGCGCCGGGGTCGCTTTATCGAGCGCTGGCCGTGTTCGCCGAACGCGGGATCAACCTGACCAAGATCGAGAGCCGCCCCCTGCGCGGGCGGCGCTGGGAATACTTCTTCTACCTGGACTTTGCCATCAGTCTCCAGGATCGGCGCGCCGTTGAGGCGTTAGACGAACTGGAACGGATGACCCCGTTCCTGCGGGTGCTGGGATCGTATCCCCAGGACCCGGCCTGAGAGGCCGGGCACCCGCCGTTCGCAGGTGTTGTAGGGCAGCGGGAATTCGGTGATCTGCCCGGTCCGATAGATTATGGGAACCTCACCAGCGATGGTGAGTAAGTCTCCCATGGTAGCGATGAGGCTTGCCAATATCCGGCGATGACGCCCACCGATCTCGGCGTTAGAGATCTAACCTATTGGGGATGCGCGGGGTGTGGGAACCCTGCCGCACCCCCCAATGGGCGGATATTGGCCCGCACTGTAGCGGCCACCCGGCTAAGCCGGGTGGTCGCTGCGTTTATCACCTACCAGGGGAGTCACTACGATGCATGATTCAGCTTTGACGGCACGCGGCCGCTATGACCCGCGCTTTGAACATGACGCTTGCGGCATCGGCTTTGTCGCCCGCCTGCGCTATGCCACGCCGGGGATCGCCCTCATCTCGCCGCCACCCCACCACGACATCTACAGCATCGAAGACCTGGCCCAACTGATCTACGACCTGAAGCAGATCAACCCGCACACGACGGTGTCGGTCAAGCTGGTCGCCGAGACCGGGGTCGGCACGGTGGCGGCGGGGGTGGTCAAAGGCGGGGCCGATCTGGTGCTGATCAGCGGGGACGCGGGCGGGACCGGCGCGTCGCCCCTCTCTTCGATCAAAAACGCGGGGGTGCCCTGGGAACTGGGGCTGGCCGAAACGCAGCAAACGCTGGTGCTCAACAATCTGCGGGGCCGACGAATTCTCGTTCGGCACGGCGGCGGTGGTCGCCGAGGGCTGCCTGATGGCCCGCACCTGCCACACCAATAGCTGCCCGGTCGGGGATCGCCACGCAGCGCCCGGAGCTACGCGCCAAGTTCCCTGGCACCCCCGAACACGTCATGCAGTTCTTCCTCCATGTCGCCGAGGAGGTGCGCGAAGGGCTGGCGGCGCTGGGGGCGCGGTCGCTCGACGCCGTGGTTGGCCGCACCGATCTGCTCCATCAGGTCGCGGACGGTCCCGATAGGGGAGGGGATCCGCTCGACCTCGCCCCGCTGTTGGCGCGGGTGGATGGGCCGGGGGCGGCGATCCGCTCTCTGGGCACCGCCCATCACGCAACGCGGGTCAGCGATTTGAACGCCTACCTGGTGGAACAGGCGTGCTATGCCCTGGCCGATGGACAACAACCCCTTACCCTCCACTGCGCGATCACCAACCGCGACCGCACGGTGGGGGCCACGTTGGCCGGGGTGATTGCCGCCCGTTACGGTGCCACCGGGCTGCCCGAAGGGACCATCCATATCTGGTTTACCGGCAGTGCCGGGCAGAGCTGGGGGGCGTTTCTGTCTCCGGGCTTGCACCTGTCGCTGGAAGGGGAGGCCAACGACTATGTCGGCAAGGGCATAGCCGGAGGCGAGATTACCGTCCGGCCCGCGCGCGACGCGGGCTATGCGGCTCATGCCAACACCATCCTGGGGAACACGGTGCTCTATGGAGCCACCGGGGGCGCGCTCTATGCCGCCGGGCAGGCCGGGGAACGCTTTGCCGTCCGCAACAGCGGGGCGCTGGCGGTGATCGAGGGGGTAGGGGACCACGGCTGTGAATATATGACCGGGGGCACTGTGCTGGTGCTCGGCCCGACCGGGCGCAACTTCGCTGCGGGATGAGCGGGGGCGTGGCCTATGTCTACGGTGGGCCAGCGTGCGCGGCCAGTTCTGGCGGGTGCAGCCCCAGGTGCAGTAGGCTCCTCGTCGGGTGTAACCCGAACATCTGGTTGCACCCCCGGTAGGTTAGACAGAGGGGGGTAGTGATCCGCTGTCTGGGTTCTATTTGCCCATGCTCAAGGATCACATTTAGTAGTAGTACTGGCCCACGAACAGGCCACCCCATGAGGTGGCCTGTTCGTGGGCCAGTGTTACGCTCACCCAAGCTATCCGACGAGCCGCAGGATCAGGCGACGCTTGCTGCGGCTGTCGCCCGCAGCTGGTGGCGCAGCAGCAGCACAACAGCCAGGCAGACTCCAGTGAAGGCCGCCAGAAAGACGAAGCCTAATGCATACGTCCCGCT
>JBBSAN010000578.1:0-4904 GCA_038252265.1 Chloroflexia bacterium | reverse complement strand
GGGGTCGCCGGCCCCGGCTGTGTTGCGCACTGGAAGCGGCAGGAACCACATCAAGCGGGAGCGACTCCGCAGGCTCCGGCGCGGGAACCGCCAGCCCCAGGTCCGCGCCGTCCGGTATGCCCGCCGCCCCGCAGAGCGGCGGCGGGGAATCCCCCAGGGGGGCGCTCACAGGATCATCGAGGGGGCGATCTGCAGGAAGAGACGGGAGATTCGCTGCGACTAGTCGGGTGTGTCCAACGGCCGCTAGCGGATCGCCTGGAGTCGGCCCTTCTGGCGGGGGCGCGGGCGGCCCACCGGGTGCGGATCGATCCGGTCCGGGGGCAGGATCCCTCTCCGCCAGCGTGGGTACCGGACGGGGAGAGGGATCCGCCGCAGGGATCGATTCGGCAGGGGGGATCGCCGCCCCCGTTGCTGCGGAGGCGGCGATCGCCGGCGCGAAACCTGCCGGAGGGCGCATCGTCTCAGTCAAGCCATCCAGCGGCTCTTGCCATTCGCGATCGCTCCCTCGACTGCGGCGTCCACGGGGGGCGGCAGGTGGAGACGCCGATGCCGTTTCGGTCAGTTCCTCTGCATCCATCTCACTGGTCGGGCGTTGCCCGAGTACGCGCTGGACTTGGGCGCGGACCTCGCAGGGAGGGGTCCCATAGCGTAGGTCGGAGAGGAGCTTGAGGCGGGCCCGTTTGTCCGGCACCAATTGCGGATGGGCCAGAATGGCCGCCCGGACCTGGGCATCATGTGCGCGCCGGCAGTCCACATAGACGAGTTGATCGCGCTCATCCAGGGCCCCCAGAATCCGGGTCACCATGCGATCGTGCTCTGCCCCATGGAGAGCCCGGTACAGCCGAGTGAGCCGCGCCCGTTGCGCGGCGGGCGTCTCGGTGGCGGGGCGGCGTAAGCTATCACGGATCGGCCCGGGCACGGACAGCGCTTCGATCGGGATCCGGGCCGGATCGAACCACTGGGCCACCAGGGGATGCTGCTGGACGGCCGCCGGGACCGTGCCGCGCTGGCCGGGATTGGCCGCCGGGCGCGCCAGCGGGAGCGGGGCCACGGTGACCGGCCCGACCAGCCCGGTCTGCCCGAAAAGCACCTGGAGCATATGGAAGCGGTCCAGCCCGGCGAGATCCTCGGGCCGCACCGGATCCCCCAGCAGCTTGGCAATCACGGCGGCATCGCCGCGCAACGGAAAGAAGACCTTCGAGGCCACATTGCCGAAAATGATGCCCAGCAACTCCCGGGGCAATTGATCCAGAGTCTGATGGGCCAGCGCCATCCCGACGCCCAGGCCCCGCAACTGCGACAGCACTTTCTCAAAGGCGGCGGAGCCCCCGGCCATATTGACAAAGTCCTGGAACTCATCTGCCGTCACCCGAAAGAGGACCCGCTGCTCTTTCGGAATGTTATTGCGACTGAACGCCGCGCGGATGATTTCGGTCAGCACGAGGGTGCCCATGAACTTCTGCACATCACCCCCCAGTTGGTCCGGGCTGAGCTTGCACAGGAAGATCCCCCGCGCATCCATGATTTGCCGAAGATTCACCGTGGACCGCGGTTGCGCCACCACCCCCATCACCAGATCGTTGGCCAGGAATTGCTCGATGCGATTCAGCGCCGTTTGCAAGGAGGACAGCTGGCTGTCCTTCATACCCGGCACCTGATTGGCCCAGAAGTCGCGCGCGATCGCGCTGAATTCGCGCACGGATGTCGGGTCGGCCGCTAGCCGCTGGGCATCCGCGATCAATTGATCGCGAAACGGATTGCCGGTTTCCTTATCCCCTTGCTGAAAGAGGAGGTACATCCAGAGAAAGGACGGTTCCGGCAGCACATCCAGGATCAGGCGCAGCCCGTGCTGCATGAAGCGCCGCATCTGGATAGCGACGGTGGATCCCGCCACCAGGCTGTCGATGATCCCCATTACCTCCGATTGGATGGCCGCCGCCCCCATACGCTGCACGGCATCGGCGGACATGGGATTGAAGCCGACGATCCGCCCACTGCCATCCCCAGGGTCAAACCAGCAGACATCCCCTTCCCGATCGGGGGGCACCATGAGCAGGGCATCCATGGCGTAGTCGCCTTTGGGGTCAATGACCGCTTCGCCGCGTCCCGCCTCAAAGCCTTGCTTGGTCTGCGCCTTGAGTTGCTCGCTTTTGCCCGATCCGGTCCCACCGAGAAAATATTCGTGCTGCACCACGCCATCGAGCGGCACCCCCACCGGCACTGGGGGGGCATCCGGGGGCGGCAAATCGATCTTGGCCAGACCGGTCGCCAGCCAGGTGCCGCTGGCCCCGGACGGCACCCGGCAGGCAGCGGGTGCCTCGAAGATCTGCGCCCGCTGCCAACACACCAGGCCCGGCAACTGCCGTTGCGCGCGCGTCGGGAGGTGGAACAGAGTCGCTAGCTCCCCGGCGTTCAGAATCTGGAGCGACCGGCCGAACGGCGGTAGGGGGCGAGGCCAGCGATCCCGCTCGGCCGCAATACTCGCCAGGCGGGTGGGATCCGTCCCCGCAGGGACCGGGGTAAGATGCCGCGCATCGCGGATCAGCCCCTGCGGCCGGGAGCCCGTCTGGCGATCATACTGTTGGAAGGTCCGTTCCAGATTGGCCAGGCGGGTCTCGACCGCGGCACGGGCCGCCCGCTCCGCCCCCACGCCGACTACAACCACCCGCACCAGAGTATCGAAGCCATAGGTATCCAGGGCACTCTGGAAGGCCAGTACGTCCTCAGCGTGGGTGGCAGGCAACGCCTTCTTTGTCTTCTGGGTCACCTCACGGGCCTTGAGACTGGCCAGCTGCTGACTCACTTGGGTCCGATGGGCGCCGGTGTAGCCCGTGGTGATGATCGAGACCCCGACTAAGGGGGTGACCAGATCCGCCCGGAGTGCCGCCAGCAACCCGGTTAAGGGATCCGCCTGGAACGCGTCTTCGGCCCGAATCGGATAATGCCCGGGGGCGCGCAACTTGAAGGTCAGACTGCCCACCACGGCCGCCGGACCTGGCCGCCCGTCCGGAGTGAGGGCGGCCCGCAGCGGATCGGGTACCCGCAGGACCCGCGCTCCAGGATAGGCCGCGCGGATCAGTTCAGCCAGGGCTTGCACGGTGGCGACAGGCGTCTGCGCGGGCAGCCAACAATAGAGGGCCGTGCCGGCTGCTGTCGACCAGGCTTCCCAGGCGGGGGTGACGGCCTCCCCCCGCTGCACGGCCACTTCATCCGCCTGCACCAGGGCGAACACCTTCTCCAGGACATCGCGGAAGGCCGCGGGGAGGGTCGTCGAGTCGGGGGGCACCCGGATCTCCAATACCGTCGGGAGGGCGGCGCGGGCCTCCAATGCCGCCGGCCACCAGCGCCGCCGAAACACCGCCTGGCGGCCGACCAGCAGGGCGGCCCAGAGCAGGACCCCGCCCACGCCCACGGGTTCGATGAGGCCCCCGACCGGCAGATAGGGGGCGAGCCAGTCCGGGGCCTGCGCCAGCAAGGGGGCGAGGCTTGCGGTGCCCGGTCCCCCCAACAGCCCCAACCAGACCCCGCGAATGCCGAGTTCGAGGATCCCCACCAGCGCCAGAACCCCGATCATCCGCCACACGGGACGAACCGTCCCGACCCGCCCCAAAACACTCCAGGGATTCATAAACGCCCTCCCGCCGGATGCGGCGCATCCGCGCCCACCGGCACCGCCACGTCGCTGGCGACCGCCTGGTCCGGCGAGTCCCCCTCTGGTAACGCTGTGCGGGGGCGCAGGACCGCCCCCGGCCAGACCTGACCCAGGGGGACGGTCCGCACGGGTTCGACGTGGACCCCCGGATAGCTGGTAATCAACGAACTCAAGGGAACCCGCACCACGGTCGCGGGTTGACTAAAGCGGGCCAGGAACCGCTCCAGGGCGGCAGCGAACTCCCGCGCAGCAATCTTCGGATCGGTGGCTTGCCGCGGGTCTCCGGCCCAGCCCAGGAAGGTGGGTCCGCTCTCGATACTCCGTCCATCCTCAGTCAGCATCCATCCTCCCCTTCGCCGCACTGGCTCCCTGGGCGCGATTCGTCCGGCGATTCCATCCCGGGATCCGTGCGGCCGCCGGGGGCGGTACCCACCGGGGATCGGGCCGCTGGAGCCCTCGACGGCGGCGGCGCCCCAGGTACTGCCCGCCCGGCGGGCAGCGCCTCGATCCGCACAGTGCATAACCCGGTCGCGCTCCGCAGCACCGCGGTGTCCGGCGGAAGCGCACTGCAAGAAAACCCGGCCGGGGCCCCCTGGACCCGCAAGGCGGCATCCCAGACCGCCGCTTCGGCGGCGGGCAGCGTCCCCAGCAGCCAGGTCTCCCACGCCTGCGGGAGGGCCTGCCGCATCGGGGCGGGCACCGTCAGCACCCCCCGATCCAGCCCGACCAGATGGATCCCGCCCGCACGGAGCGCCCGGCTAATACGCCCCAGCGTCGCGGGGGCGACCATCGCCCAGACCGGGGCCAGCCCTGCCCAGACCACCAGGAGCGGCGGCACGGCCGGGTCCCGCGCCCGGTCCCGGCTGACCGCCTCCAGCACCGCAAGCCAGTAGAGCCCATACCACCCCGCAGCCAGCTGCCCGGCATCCGACCCCGCGCCCCCGGATAAATCCATCAGAATCAGCGGCGGGGTCGCGGTCGCGAGCAGGCCCGTCGCCGCCTGGGTCTCCGTCCACAGCCGCTCCAACGCCGGAGCCCGGCGGATCACCGCCGCCAGCCGGCTGTGCAACGCAACGGTGTAGAGCCGGCGATCATCGGCCGTGAGGGCGGCCAGCACCCGTTCGCCCCGCCGGACCCACGCTAAGGCCGCCCCGCGCGCCCCCGCCCCGGGGGGACCGGCCGCATCCAAGGCCCGGGCGAGCGCGCCGGTCGGGCTGGTCCAGGCCACCGCCTCCGCCTGGACCAGCCCGGC
>JBBSAN010000577.1:0-4904 GCA_038252265.1 Chloroflexia bacterium | reverse complement strand
TCATCCGGCTGGTCGCCTTCGCCCGTTCCAGCCCCTTCGCCAGGTGCGGCGGGATATCCTGGATGAAGCGCGACGGCGTGCTGACTCGGGTTTCGCCGTAGAAGGTGCGCTTGAAGGCGTAGAGCATGTAGAGGTGCTGTTTGGCGCGGGTGATACCCACATAGGCCAGGCGGCGCTCCTCCTCCAATTCGTGGAGCGAGTCGAGCGCCCGGCTGTGCGGCAGCAGGCCCTCTTCCAGCCCGATCATAAAGACCACCGGGAACTCCAGCCCCTTCGCGGCGTGGAGGGTGATCAGCGTCACCGCGTCCTTCTCCTCCTGGATCGTGTCGATGTCGCTGATCAAAGCCACGTCTTCGAGGAAGCGGCTCAGGCCTTCGGGGGGCGTCAGTTCGTCGTAGTTTCCCGCCACCGAGCGCACTTCCAGCACGTTGTTCCAGCGTTCGTCGCCCTCGTCGGTGCCGTCTTTCAGGAACTCGCCGTAGCGGGTGCGCTCCAGAATTCGGTCCAGCAGTTCGAGCAGGTTGACCTGATCGCGCATGGCGATGAAGCTGTCCAGCATCTCCAGCAGGGGATGGAGCTTGTTCGCCGCCACCCGGCTCAGGCCCGCCGCTTCATCCTCACCGTTGATCAGTAGTTGCAGTTCGGTGTAGAGCGGCACGCCGCGCAGCCCCGCCGCCCGTTCCAGGTCGGCCAGCGTTTTCGCGCCGATGCCGCGCCCCACCGGGGTATTATTAACCGCACGGATCAGTGAGACACTGTCGAACGGGTTCAGGGTCAAGCGCAGGAGGGCCAGTACGTCCTTGATCTCTTTGCGGCTGTAGAAGCGCACGCCGCCGACCACCTGATAGGGCACGTTGTAGCCGAGGAACGACTGCTCAATGGCCCGCGACTGGGCGTTCATCCGGTACATCACGGCGCAATCGCGCCAGTGAACCTTCCCGGTCTTGACCATGCGGCTGATCTCGCGGGCGGTATAGCTCGCCTCGTCGTCCTCGTTGTACGCCTCGTAAATGGTCACAGGCAGCCCGCCCACGTTCTCGGTCCACAACTGTTTCTCTTTGCGCTCGGTGTTGGGGGCGATGACGTGCTGTGCCGTGTCCAGGATCACCTGGGTGGAGCGGTAGTTCTGCTCTAGCAAGACCACTTTCGCTTCGGGATAATCGCGCTCGAAGTTGAGGATATTTTGAATATCGGCCTGACGCCAGCCGTAAATTGATTGGTCTGGATCTCCGACAACACAAAGGTTTCGAGACTTGTCAGCAAGCAACTTGACCATAATATACTGCGCGTGGTTCGTGTCCTGATATTCGTCCACCAGGAGGTACTCGAAGCGGCGCTGCCAGCGTTCGCGGGCGGTGGGCTGCTCGGTCCACAGCTTGATCGGCAGGCGGATCAGGTCGTCAAAGTCCATCGCCCGGTTGCGGAGCAGGGTCTCTTGATAGCGGGCATAGACGCGGCTGGCGATCTCTTCGCGGTAGTTCTCGGCCTGGGCGCGGAACTCGGCAGGGTCCAGCAGCGCGCTCTTGGCCTTGCTGATCAGGCTGAGCATGGCGCGGGGTGCGTTTTGCTTGTCGTCAATATTCAGGTCTTTCAACACCGCCTTGACCACGCTCAGCTGATCCTCGTCGTCGTAGATGGCGAAGTCGCGCTCGTAGCCCAGCTTGTCGGCGTCCTGGCGCAGGATGCGCACGCCCAGCGCGTGGAAGGTGCCGACCGTCAGTTGCGACACGGCGGCGGGGGGAACCAATCCCTCCAGCCGGTGGCGCATCTCTTTGGCCGCCTTGTTGGTGAACGTCACCGCGCAGATGCGGTAGGGATCGACCCCGGCCACATCGATCAGGTAGGCGATGCGGTGGGTCAGCACGCGGGTCTTGCCGCTGCCCGGTCCGGCGATGATCAGCACCGGGCCAGAGACCAGTTGCACGGCCTGCTGCTGGGCCGGATTGAGGCCGGTGAGCAGCCGCGTGGCCGGGTTAGGCGCGTCGGCGGCGGGAAACAGGTTGGACTGGACCACGTCGGTCACGGGGCGAACGCTCCTTCGCTAGGGGGTGGGGTGGCGGGTTGGGGTTGGGATTCTCTCCTCTGCATTGTACCAGATGGTAGCGGGGGGTGCCAGTTCGGTCCTTCGTTTATGCGCGGGAAGTGCCCCCGTTCACCATTTTTTCACCAACTCGTCACCCTCTCGCATCTTCCCCGCTGGGGGCGAAACATGCTATAATTAACTTGCACAGGTCTATTGTGCCTGTGCCTGTTTTTATCCCTACCGTCAATGACGATGGAATACAAGCAAAGGAGCTTAGAGGGATGGTTACGACAATGCCTGTACCCGCGCCCGCCCCGGTGACCACGGAGCAATGGGTCTATTTATTCCCCGATGGCAACGCGGGGATGCGCGATTTACTGGGTGGCAAGGGGGCTGGCCTATCTGAGATGACCAATGCCGGGCTGCCCGTGCCGCCGGGTTTTACGATCACCACGGCGGCCTGCCGCGCCTATTATCAACACAACGAATCCTTCCCCCCCGGCATGTGGGACCAGACTCTCGCCGCGCTGCACGCCGTCGAGCAGCAGAGCGGCAAGCACCTCGGTGATCCCGCCAACCCACTGCTGATCAGCGTCCGCAGCGGGGCCAAATTCTCCATGCCCGGCATGATGGACACGGTCCTGAACCTGGGCCTGAACGAAGAGACCTTGCACGGGCTGGTCAAGCTGTCCGGCGAGGAGCGCTTCGGCTACGACTCCTACCGCCGCTTTATTCAGATGTTCTCCAAGATCGTGCTCGACATCCCCTCCGAACGGTTCGAGCACAAGCTGGAAGCGATGAAGCAGGCCCGTGGCGCGAAGTACGACACCGACCTGACCGCTGCCGACTTGAAGGAACTGGTCGGTCAGTTCAAGGCGCTGGTGCGCGAGGTGAGCGGCAAGGATTTCCCCGACGATCCGCAGGAGCAGCTCAGGCTGTCAATCGAAGCAGTGTTCGCCTCGTGGAACAACAAGCGCGCCCGCACCTACCGCGACCTGAACAAGATCCCGCACGACCTGGGCACCGCCGTCAACATTGTGATGATGGTCTTTGGCAACATGGGCAGCGACTCGGGCACCGGCGTCGCCTTCACCCGCGACCCGGCCACCGGCGAAAAGAAGCTGTATGGCGAGTTCTTGATGAACGCGCAGGGCGAGGACGTGGTGGCGGGCATCCGCACCCCGCAGAAGATCAGCCAGTTGGGCGACATCCTGCCCGATGTGTATGCCCAGTTCGAGGCGATTGCCGACCGGCTGGAGCAGCATTACCGCGACGCGCAGGACATGGAGTTCACCGTCGAGCGCGGCACGCTCTACATGCTCCAGACCCGCTCGGCCAAGCGCACCGCCGCCGCCGCCGTCAAGATCGCGGTGGACATGGCGAACGAGGGGCTGATCACGCGGGAAGAGGCGCTGCAACGGGTCGAACCGGCGCAGATCGTCCAACTGCTCCTGCCCCGCTTCGACAACAAAGCCAAAGAGGTCGCCCAGACCGAGGGGCGGCTGCTGGCGCAAGGTCTCAACGCCAGTCCCGGTGCGGCCACCGGCATCGCCGTTTTCGATGCTGACCGTGCCGCCGAGCTTGGGGCGAAGGGCGAGGCCGTGATCCTGGTCCGCGCCGAGACGAACCCCGACGATGTCCACGGCATGATCGCGGCGCGGGGCATCCTGACCGCGCGGGGCGGGGCAACCAGCCATGCCGCCGTGGTGGCGCGGGGCCTGGGCAAGCCGTGTGTATCGGGGACGGAAACCCTCCATGTGAACGCCGAGGCCCGGCAATTCCGGGTCGGGACGCGCGTGATCAAAGAGGGCGAGGAGATTTCGATTGATGGCACGACCGGCGAGGTTTTCGCCGGGGCTATCCCGACCATCGCCACCAACTTCAGCGACGAGCACGATCTGGTGCTGCTGCTGAGCTGGGCCGATAAGGTGCGCAAGTTGGGGGTGTGGGCCAACGCCGACTATCCCCGCGACGCCGAACGGGCGGTCGCCTTTGGGGCCGAGGGCATCGGCCTGTGCCGCACCGAGCACATGTTCTTCGAGGTAACGCGCCTGCCCATCGTGCAACGCATGATCCTGGCCGCGTCCGAGGCGACCCGCCTGCTCAACGCCGAGGACCGCGCCGTCCACGAGTTGGAGACGTACCCGCCCGAACGGCGGCGCGAGGGCGAATTGCTGGTCGAGCGGTTGACCCGCGAAGCCCAATCTAACCATGCCGTGCGCGATTACACCGACGCCCTGCGGCACCTGGAGAAGACGCAGACCAGCGACTTCGAGGGGTTGTTCCGGGCGATGAACGGGCGCCCGGTCGTCATCCGCCTGCTCGACCCCCCGCTGCACGAGTTTCTGCCGTCGCATGACGAGTTGCTGGCGGCGGTCAGCGAGATGCGCGGGCGGGGCGACACCAGCAGCGCCGAGTATCAGGAAAAGGAGCGGCTGCTGAAGGCGGTCGAGGGCCTGCGGGAGCAGAACCCGATGATGGGCCTGCGCGGCGACCGCCTGGGCATCCTCTATCCTGCCATCTATGAGATGCAGGTGCGGGCCATCCTCCACGCCGCTGCCACGCTCCAGGCTGAAGGCGTTGCCATCCACCCCGAGATCATGATCCCGCTGGTCGGCACGGTGAAAGAACTGGAAGTGATGCACGAACTGGTGCAGCGAGCTGCCGCAGACGTGCGCCACAACCGGGGCCTGGACGTGGTGTTCAAGTACGGCACGATGATCGAGATCCCCCGCGCCGCGCTCATCGCTGACGAGTTGGCCGAACTGGCCGAGTTCTTCAGCTTCGGCACCAACGACCTGACCCAGATGACGTTCGGCTACAGCCGCGACGACGCCGGCAAGTTCCTCGGGCTCTACACGAGCGAGGCGCTCGAGATCTG
>JBBSAN010000576.1:0-4907 GCA_038252265.1 Chloroflexia bacterium | reverse complement strand
TGCCCCCGACTACGCCGCGTTTGCCTCCGTCGCGTCGCTGGCGAGGTACAACGAAGCCGCCGACCGCACCGGCAAGCCGGTAGACGCCACGATCAGCCGCAGCGGGGTGGTGGGGCGCAACGCGGCGCTGGGGCAGCAGGTCCGTGTCGGCACCTTCAACAATGTCCCCGGCCTGCGGCACAACATCCCCGATGTGTTCTGGACCTTCCTCAACAGCCGGGGGCCACTGGCCGAAGGGGCAGGGCCGACCGAGGGACCGCTGCTCGACTGGTTGTTCAGTGTGGGCTACCCGATCACCGAACCCTACTGGATCCAGGCGCGGGTGGCGGGCGCGCCGCGCGACCACCTGGTGCAGCTTATCCAGCGGCGGGTGCTGACCTACGACCCCGCCGGGCCGGAAGGCTGGCAGGTGCAAATGGGTAACGTCGGCCAGCACTACTATCGCTGGCGCTATGAGCAGGCGAGCATTCCGGCATCCCTGGCTCCGGCGGGACTGCCGCGTTACGGGGTGGACACCAACTGGCAGTCAGACGCCCCGCTGCTGGCGACAGCGGCGGGAACCGGCGCGGGGTTGGCCCGCCTGGGCATGGCCTGGAGCGCCATCGAGCCGGACAAGCTCACCCCCCGGCGCTACAACTGGTCGGCCTACGATGACCCGCTGGCCCGGATGGCGGCGGCGGGGCTGGTCCCGCTCGGATCGATCAACGAGTGCCCGGCCTGGGCCTGCACCTACCCCGAAGGCCCGCTCGACAAGGCCACGCCGGAACAGATGGGCGAGTTCCTGGCCGCCATCGTGGCCCGCTACAGCGCCCCGCCCTATAATGTCCACCTGTGGGAACTGTTCAACGAGCCGGATCAGACCCACGGCCCGACGCGGGGCTGGGGGCTACATACCACCGAGTATGCCCGCCTGTTGCGGACGGTGGCTCCGGTGATCCGGGCGACCGACCCCCAGGCGAAGATCTTTCTCGGCGGATTGGCCTACGACTGGTTCACCAATGAGGGTGGGCCGTTCAACCGGAGCTTTCTGGGGGATGTTCTCTCGCTCGCTCCAAACTCGTTCGATTATATCAACTTCCATTATTATCCCCAGAACATCCACTGGCCGACGATTGCCGACAAGGTGGCCGAGCTAAAACACTCGCTCGCCCAGGCCAAGTTGAACAAACCGCTGGTCTGCACCGAAACCGGGATCACCAGTTCGGCTAACCCCGACTTCAAGATCCCCAATTTCCCGCCGAACAGCCCGGAGGACCAGGCCCGCTGGCTGGTGCAGGTCCACGCCCAGGGGTTTGCCGCCGGGCTAGCCAGCATCGCCTGGTTCCCGGTGCAAGACTTCCATACCGATATTCCCGGCTGGCAGATCTTCACCGAGTCGGGGCTGGCCCGCTTCGACGGCAGCCCCAAGCCCGCCTACACCGCTTATCAGACGTTTGTCCGTGAGGTGGGCGACGCGCCCTTCGCCCGCATCATTCCCGGTGCGGAACTGGGCGCGCCCAACGTGGCGGTCTACGAATTCGCCCGCCCCGATGCCCGGTTGTGGGTCGCCTGGAGCACCAGCCCCGATGGAGCCCCGCAGACCAGCACGCTGCCCCGGCTGAGCAACGCGACAGTGGCCCGTGACCTCTATGGGCACCCGGTGACGGCGGTGGGGACACGCATCCCGGTGGGGCGGGATCCGGTGTTCATCGAGATCCGCTGAGCGGCGCAGGACGGCGGATCGGCAGGCGCAGCACCAGCACCCCGGCAATGATCGCTGCGCCGCCCAGCAACTGGGGCGGCGTCAGCGTCTCGTGGAGCACGACCACCGCCAGGGTGGCGGCGACCAGCGGCTCGAACGTGGCGATGATGCTGGCCGGTCCTGCGTCGAGGTGGCGCAGGGCGGCGGTGTAGGCCACGAGCGCGCCCAGCGTTGGCCCCAGCGCCACCAGCAGGAGCAGCCCCCAGGCAGGCAGTTGGCTGCCCGGTTCGAGCAGCCGGGTGGGGGGTTGCGCCAGGGCCAGCCCGATGCTGCCCACTCCGAACATCCAGAACATCATCGGCCCGGTCTCGATCCCCCGCCGGATCACGATTTTGCCGAAGATGCTATAGAGCGCGTAGGTGAATCCGGCCCCTAACCCACAGAGGATGCCGGGTGCGTTCACCTCCAGCCGGGCCGGATCATAGGCCCCGACCACCAGGGCGCTGCCGCCGAAGGCCAGCGCCAGCGCCAGCAGCTTGCGCCCCCCTAGCGACTCGCCCAGCAAGCGCCAGGCCAGCACCGACACAAACGCCGGGGCGGTATAGAGCAGCACGACCGCCGTGGTCACGCCGGTCAGCACGACCGCATAGATATAGAACAGGTAGAAGCAGGTAACCCCCAGCCCGCCATAGAGGGCCAGCAGCACGAGATCGCGCCGTGCCGGGATCAGCCACACCGGTCGCCGCACCACCAGTATCCCGGCCACCAGGAGGAAGGTGAAGAAGGCCCGGTAGAAGACCACCGTCACCGGGGACAGCCCGAACTGATCGATCCCCAGCCGGTAGACGGTGCCCAGCGTGCCCCACAGCCCTGCCGCCAGCAGGACCAGTCCGGTGCCCAGCAGCGGATTGTGTGTTTCTTGCCCCATTCATGCCCTCTGCATCTATCATTCCCAGGTCTGCTTATGATACAATGCCCGTAGCAACATCTGCAAACCACCCCTCGCGGGTATACATCTTATTGACATTGTTAGGCCCATGATGGTATAGTTGAAGTGCTGTCATTCGGTCTGGCCGTCTGACGGATGATGGTATCGTTGGAGTACTATTATCTATTTTTAACCACCCGGTCTGTTGAATGCCTGCTAGTTTGCATTCACCCCAGAGCCATGCCGGGACCAACCCGGATAGGCAATATTTTGTACCACTTTATGAACACTCCCCACATCCTGATCCTGGACGACGATCCGACCATTCTTAGCTTCTTGCGGGAAAGCCTGCAAGAAGAGGGCTATCAGGTTACCACCGCCACTAATGGGCGCGAAGGCTTGCAGCAACTCCAGCGCCAGTGCTACGATCTGATCCTGCTCGATCTGATGATGCCGGTCATTGATGGCGAACGCTTCGTGACCGAGTTGCGTCGCCGGGGGCTGACGGAGCCGCCGATCATCCTCCTGTCGGCGGACCGCAACGTGGCGGGCAAGGTGCGCAGCCTGGCCGTCACCGCCGGGGTGCCCAAGCCGTTCAGCCTGGACGAACTGTTGACCCTGGTTGCGCGCTATCTGCCGACCGGGCCGTCCGGTGCTGCCCAGGGCGGCTACTATACCGCCGGTCTATGATCCAGGGCGGGCCGCCCGCCGTAGCTGCACCGCACCCTGTTTGCCAAAAGAAAAGCGCCGCCCTCAGATGGGGCGGCGCTTTCTTCGTATCCCTGGCTGCTGATCAAGGACGCAAATAGAGGATCGCCACGCTGGTCAGGCCCCAGAGGATGATGCAGATCAGCAGGGGCCGGTCGCGCAGGAGCAATTCTTCGGGGGAGCCGCCCTCATCTTTCTGGTAGATCAGGTAGAGATAGCGGAAGATAGCATAGATGACGAAGGGGATAGTCAGCATCATCGCGTGGCTATCTTTGACCGGCTTGGGCAGGTTGTCGGCGGTGAAAGTATAGAGGGCATAGGCGATCACCGTGGACGCCGTGACCATCGAAATCATCTGGTCGAGGAAGGCGGGCGAATACTCTTCCAGGATCTTGCGGAAGCTGCCGGTGCCCTCGTTGAGCAGGATCAACTCGTGGCGGCGTTTGCTGATCGCCTGGAACAGCGCCAGCAACGTCACGCAGACATAAAGCCAGGGCGAGATCGGCACGCTAATCGCCAGCGCCCCGGCCATCGCCCGGATGACAAACCCCGACGCCACAATCATCACATCAATGATCACCATGTGCTTGAGCAAGAAAGTGTAGGCGATCTGGGTGAGGAAATAGAACAGCGTGATCAGCCCGAACTGCCAGTTGAGGAGGAAGGCCAGGGGGAAGCTAAAAGCCAGGATGACAATGATCGCGGTGAGCGCGATACTGGGGTTCAGTTCGCCGGAGGCGAGCGGGCGGAACCGCTTGCGCGGGTGCAGCGCGTCTTGCTTGCGGTCGCCCCAGTCGTTCATGATGTAGACGGCGCTCGACACCAGGCAGAAGATGATGACGGCAATGATCGAACGGATCACCGGTTCGACATGGACGAGCTGAAACGAAAAGACCAGCGCGGCCAGCACGAAGACGTTCTTGATCCACTGCTTGGGCCGCATCGTCTTGAGCAGCAATACCGGCCAGGGGCGCTGGACGCGGGGGAGGGCGTCTGGCGTGGGCTGGATCACCGATTCTGACATAGACTGGTCAATCTCCTCTACCACAGGTAACCGGCTTCGGTTCGCCAGGGGTGGCACCGCAACCCATTATAACCCGTAACACTACGTAATCGCTAGCTTGTGTATGATACCGTATGCCGGGAGGGTGCGTCAACCGCGCGGCGTGCCCCTTCACCTTGACGCGATCGGGTGCGTCTTGTATAATAGCCCCGGCTAGCACTCCCCCCAACCGAGTGCTAATATCCCGGCCAAACCCCTTGCAATTCTCCTCTATTTGATGTATTATGAATTAGCACTCTCAACCAGAGAGTGCTAAACAGCCGAGTCGTATAACCCACTGGTGGCCCTTCTATTCTTCTGGCCCGGTGCTGTGGTGCCTCGGCAACCTGTTATCAAATCCCAATCAGGAGGTCTTACTTATATGGCGAGTCTAAAGCCTTTGGGCGACCGCGTGGTCATCAAGGCCATCGAGCGTGAAGAAGTGACCAGCAGCGGCATTTACCTGCCCGACACGACCAAAGAGAAGCCGCAGGAAGGCCGCATCCAGGCCGTCGGTCCGGGCCGGCTGCTGGATACCGGCGAGCGCG
>JBBSAN010000575.1:0-4908 GCA_038252265.1 Chloroflexia bacterium | reverse complement strand
GGGCGGCCTGCCACTCCTGCGGGGTCACCCGGTCCAGGTAGAGCGCGCCGTGTTCCAGGTCGGCCCGGCGCAGCATGAAATCCCCGTTGGGTAGTTGCCGGTTGACGAGCGCCACCCCCAGCACCTGATCGGGCAGGATGGGCCGGATCGTAGCAGGCAGCGCATCACTGTAGCGCACCGGTACGAAGTCGCGGGACAGGCTGCGCGCCTCGCCGTATTCAGGCGGTGCCCAATCTTCGTCCAGGGTGATAGGCCGGTCGGTACCAAAGCAGAGGACGTGATCCACCATCACCTGCTCGGTCAGGTCGGGGGGGTGGCCGGTGTGCCCATCGAGGGCGGGGAAGAAGATCCGGTCGAAGTCGCGGGGGGTGTAGATCACAGCGATGGGCAGCGACTCGAACCCGGTGCCGTTGAAGCAGCAACAGAGCATGGCCCAGCCGGGAAACGTGACCTGGTAGAAAGCGAACAGATCGGGCTGCAAGTGCGGGCGCTTCGCCACCGGCACCCCTTTCAGCGCCGCCGGGATCTGCGCCGGGTCGGCGGCGATGACCACATGATACGGCCCCATCTCCACGATCTCAGCCCCCAGCATGTCCCCGGCCCCCTCGTCGGGCAGCCCCCGTGTCGGCGGCACCACCGCGCTACGCATATCCTTGAGCACATTGGGGCAGCCGGTGGTGTCCAGCAGAGTCACCCGCGTGCCAGGGGCGACCGGCACATGGAGCAGCATCGCGTTCGGGCCGGGCTGCGGTTGGGCGGCGACGTTCTGATACCAGAAGGTATGCCGGTCGCCCACGGTGCCCGCATAGCCCAGGGTGTTGGCAAACTGCCCGCTTGCCATACTCATGCACATGGATGCGCGCTCCTTGAATGGAGTATCAACCGCTAGTTCCCATCCTCGGCCCGCAGCCGCAGCAGGGCGAACGTCTCCCGCCCCTGCCGTTGCGGGACCGAACGCGGGGGCGGGGCCAGGTAGTCGATGTGAAAACGGGGCGAGAAGAGGGCCGTGATCTCGTCCACAGTGATACCAAACGGGGGGCCGCCGGGCTGCCCGTGGGTGAAGAAGATCGCGATATAACGCCCGGCGGGGGCCAGCAGGCGGGTGATGGCCGCGACATAGGCGGGGCGGCGAGCGGGCGCAAAGGCAGACAGGCAGGTATGCTCCAGCACATAATCGAACGTGCGGTCCCACGCGGGGGGCAGATCGAACAGATCGGCCAGGGCAAAGCGGGCGGGTACCCCGGTCTGGGTCGCCGCCGCGCCCGCCTCGGCCACGGCCAGCGGGGCGAAGTCTACCCCCAGCACATCGAACCCGGCCCGTGCGAACAGCAGCGCATCATGCCCGCGCCCGCACCCCGGCACGATCAGGCGGCCCGGTGGAGGCGCATCCGCCCCGGCCAGCAAGTCCACGAACGCCGGGGCCGGGCCACCAATATCCCAGCCGGTCGCGCCGCGCTGGTATTGGGCATCCCAGTAGGCAGATGCCTCGTAAGATGAAAGCTCGGTCATAGGGGCACCTCATAGGTCGTGACGAGCCGCATCCAGGCGGCATCCACCTGTTGCATCGTCTCCTCCAGGGACCCAGAATTGTCGAGGACCACCGTGGCCCGCGCCACTTTCTCGGCCTGCGGCGGTTGCGCCTGCACCCGCAGCCACGCTTCCGCCTCGGTCAGCCCGCGGCTTGCCACCAGCCGGGCCACCTGCTGTTCGGGCGTGCAGGTGACCACCCAGATCTCGCGGCAATAGGCGACCAGCGGGCTTTCGAGCAGTTTGATCGCGTCCAGTACAATAACCGATTGGGCCATCGTCGTCAACTGGCGGGCGATGGCCTCCCGCACCAGGGGATGGATCGCCGCTTCCAGCCGGGCCAGCGCCGCCGGGTCGGCGAACACCCGGTTGCCGATCGCCCGCCGGTCCAGCTCCCCATCCGGTCCTATTACGTCCGGCCCGAACAGCGCCACGGTGGCGTCAAACCCCGGCTGCCCGCGCCGCTGCACCGCCCGCGTCACCGCGTCGGCATCGATCACCCCGGCCCCCCGCGCCGCCAGCCGCGCCAGCACCGTGCTCTTGCCACAGGCAATATTGCCGGTCAAGCCGATGACGAGTTGTGAGTTGCGAGTTGCGAGTTGCGAGTTCGTGTTCTCGGCACTTTCAGCGCTCAACAGCCCCTCCTGCAATCTGAATCACTCACAACTCGCAACTCGCAACTCGCAACTCACAACTGCGCCGTGGCGGCCAGGGTTTCCCACTCGGCGTATTTGCGGGTGAGTTCATCAGCTAGTTGCTGGTATTCGCGGCCCACGTCGGCCACGAGGGCGATATCCTGGGCGGCGCTGGCCGCTTCCAGTTCGGCGGTCAGCAGATTAAGCTGATCTTCCAGTTGGGCGATGGCGGCCTCCATTTGCGTGACCTGGCGCTGGGCGGCGGCGCGGGCTTTGGCTGCCGCCCGCTCAGCCTCTTCGCGTGCCCGTTGCGCCTGGCGGCTGGCCTGGTTAGGAGGCAGGTGCCCGTTCGTCCCCGGTGCGCCGGGGGCGGGGGCCGCCTTGCGGATGCCTGCGTCGGTGCCCGGCTGATCGCGGCGGCGGCGGGCCAGTTCTTCCTGGTAGTCGGTGTAGTTGCCGTCGAACGCCTCCATCCGGCCCATGTCCAGCACCCAGACCTGCGTCGCCAGGGCATCAATAAAGGCGCGGTCATGCGAGACAAACAGCAGCGTGCCGCGATAATCGGTCAGCACATCCTCCAGCGCCTCGCGCGCCCCCAGGTCGAGATGGTTGGTCGGCTCGTCCAGCAGGAGGAAATTGGCATCGGCCAGGGTCAGTTTCGCCAGCGCCACCCGGCTCCGCTCACCGCCGCTCAAATCGCCCACCTTCTTGAACACGTCGTCACCAGAAAAGAGGAAGCGGCCTAACAGGGTGCGAGCCTGTTCCTCCGACATGGGGCGGGTGCGCAGGATTTCATCGAGGACGGATCGGGTCGCGTCCAGCCCTTCGTGCGCCTGGGCATAATAGGCGATGCTGACATTGTGGCCCAGTTCGGCCTCGCCATGCAAGGGCGGGATTTCGCCGGTCACAGTCTTGAGCAGCGTCGTTTTGCCCGACCCGTTCGGCCCTACCAGCGCCACGCGCTCGCCCCGCTCGATCTCCAGGTCGGGGCAGCGTACCAGCACCAGATCCTCCCCGCCACCCGGTTTGGTGCCATTCGGCGAGGCACCGTTCGGGTACACGCCATTCGACGCGGGAGATCCCGGTCCTTTGCCCGCGGCCCCCGCTAAATGATAGCCGACGGTCAGATCCTCGGTCGCCAGCACGGTCAGGCCGCTCCGCAAATGGGCCTGCATTTCCAGCTTGAGCTGGTCGCGGCTGCGTGGGGCCTGGAGCCGCACGACCCGGGCCAGGCGCTTGGCCCGGCCTTTGGCCTCGCGGGAGCGCTGTCCCGCTTTATAGCGACGGATATATTCTTCGGTGCGGCCCAGCACGGCCTGCTGCGCCTGATATTCGGCCAGTTGGCGCTCCAGGCGCTCGGCCTTCAGGCGCAAATAGCGGGTGTAGGGGGCGGGATAATCGACCAGCGTCCCCTGCTCCATGTCGAGCGTGCGGGTCGTCACCCGGTCGAGAAAGCGGCGGTCGTGGGAGGCGCAGAGGAGCGTGCCACCCCAGGTCGCCAGGAACGTTTCCAACCATTCGATGGCGGCCAGATCGAGATGGTTGGTCGGTTCATCGAGCAGCAGGAGATCGGGGCTGCGCAAGAGCGTGCGGGCCAGCGCGGCGCGGGTCTTCTGCCCGCCGCTCATCACCCCAATCGGCAGATCGAACTGCGACGGGCGAAAGCCCAACCCTTCCAGCATCTGCTCGATGCGGTGCTCCATCTCGTAGCCGCCGAAGATCTCGAAGCGGTGGGTGACCGCCTCGTATTCGCGCATCAGGCTGTCCCATACCGGGCCGCTGGTGGGTTGGCCGGGCACCGACATCGCTTCTTCCAGGCGGTGCTTCTCGCGCTCCAACTCGCGGATGTCGCCCATCGCGTCGAGCATCGCCTCCCACAACGACGTTTCGGGAGCCAGATGATGGTCCCCCGAAATGTCACCGAAGCCCGACACCTCTTGCGGCAGGTAGACCACGCGCACGCTGCGCCCTTTGACGACCTGGCCGAACCCGGTATCGGAGGTATCCAGCCCGGCGATAATTTCGAGCAGAGTCGTTTTGCCCGCGCCGTTCGGGCCAACCAGCGCGACCTTCTCCCCCGCGTTGAGTTGAAACTGGACCCCGCTGAAAACGGGTTCCAACTCAAACGTTTTTTGCAGATTAAAAACGGATAGGACCGTGTTTGCCATAAAAGACGCTGCGAATTTCTAGCCTACCGGCTGCCCCGGCGCGTGCTGCGGCACCAGGAGCTTCCAGTCTAAACCGTGTTGGACGATGATGTTCGCGAGAAACCAATAAACAACCAGCCAGGTTTTCGATTCATCGCGCACGTTGCTGAGTTGCTTCATTGCGTCCGACCACCCTCCCTGCTCGACAATATTCAGGGTCAGCAGCCCATACACCATGTAAAGAGAGGTGTAGAAAATGAGTACGGCGAGACCGCGCCGCAAGACCGGCCCTATCCAGGCGGGCGTGGCATCGGCGGGGGCGAGACGCACCTGCTTGTACCGCAAGAAATAAATCATTTCAACGACCATCACCGGCAACGCCGCCAATGCAGTGTAGCGCAACACCTGCACCAGGCCCGGTGCAGACAACTCGACATTAAGCCCACCCAGCGCCGCCAGGTGGACACCTAAGCTGAAGGCAAACCCCAGTAGAGCGAGGATCAGAGCCGCCCAACTTAGCGGGCGTTTCCAGTCTGTCATCATAACGGTCCCCCTCCGCGCTCCGCTACCCAGCGGTTCCACCAGCCGAGACCGTATTC
>JBBSAN010000574.1:0-4911 GCA_038252265.1 Chloroflexia bacterium | reverse complement strand
TGGGTCGCGGTGCAGCGCCTTGCCTTTCAGCGAGTTCTCCCCGGTGGTGAAGATGATATCGTCGCCGTCCAGGTCGATCCAGATCGGGCTGGCATGGGGACGACCATCGGCGCGGACGACCGCCGCGACCGCCGGACGGGCCTTCGCCAGGATGAATTGTTTGCATTCGTCGTTGGTCATGTTCGCCATTGTTACGCCTTATCTCCTGGGGAGGGTGGCTAGACCCGAATGCACGCCGCCCAGTGGCCGGACGCTTTCTCCTCGAAGGGCGGATCAACCTCGGAGCAGGCGGGGATGGCGATGGGGCAGCGGGTGTGGAAGCGGCAGCCGCGCGGCGGGTTGATCGGGCTGGGCACGTCGCCCTGGAGGATGATCCGTTCGCGCTTCATCTCGGCCATCGGGTCGGGGATCGGCACGGCGGACAGGAGGGCTTTCGTGTAGGGGTGCAGCGGATTCTTGTAGATCTCGTCGCGGTCGGCCATCTCCACGATCTTGCCCAGGTACATCACGGCGACCCGGTCACTGATGTGGCGCACCACCGACAGGTCGTGGGCGATAAAGAGATAGGTCAGGTTGAACTCGGCCTGCAAATCCTCCATCAGGTTGATGATCTGGGCGCGGATCGACACGTCGAGGGCGGAGATCGGCTCGTCGGCGACGATGAAGTCGGGTTCGACAGCGAGGGCGCGGGCGATGCCGATGCGCTGGCGCTGGCCGCCGGAGAACTCGTGTGGGTAGCGGTTCTGATAGTAGGAGTTGAGGCCGACGATGCGCAGTAGCTCCTGGATACGCTCCTGGCGGGCCTTGCCGGTCGCCAGGTTATGGACCTGGAGCGGCTCCCCGATGATGCTGCCGACGGTCATGCGCGGGTTGAGCGAGGCATAGGGGTCCTGGAAGATCATCTGCATCCGGCGGCGCATCTTGCGCAAGGGTTCGCCGGCCAGCGTGGTCAACTCGGTGCCGTCGAAGTTCACCTTGCCCGCCGTCGGGCGGTAGAGTTGGAGCACGGCGCGACCTGTCGTGGACTTGCCGCAGCCCGACTCGCCCACCAGGCCGAGTGTTTCGCCGCGCCGGACGAAGAAGTCGAGGCCGTCTACAGCGCGGACATTGCCCACTTCGCGCTGGATGATGATGCCTTCCGTGATCGGGAAGTGCATCTTCAGCCCTTCCACGCTCAGAAGGATATCATCGCCCACATGGCGGCCATCCTGCGGCATGGGCCGGGTCGCCGTGCTGTCGCCTCCCGCCCCAGTGGCGCGGCCATTGCCGGAGGCGGTGCCGGTTTGCGCACGCGCGGTGCGCGGTTCGTTACTCGACATTAGCGGCCACCGCTTCCTTGTAGGGCTTGGGGGCATCCTTGATGTCGGCCCAGCAAGCCGTCTGATGAGGGCCATCAACACTACGCAACAGCGGATTTTGTTCTTTGCAGACCGGCATGTGGAAGCTGCACCGCGGGTAGAACGGGCAGCCGGGGGGCATGTGGATCATATCGGGCGGCATTCCGGGGATGGGCACCAGCCGTTCGCGGCGGGTCTCGTCCAGGCGGGGGACCGAGTTGATCAGGCCCAGCGTGTAGGGGTGGCGCGGGTCGGCGTAGATCTGCTCGACCGTGCCGGTCTCCACGACATGGCCGCCATACATCACGTTGACTCGGTCGCACATCCCGGCGACCACCCCCAGGTCGTGGGTGATGAGCATGACCGCGGTGCCGAACTCGCGCTTCAGGCGCTTGATCAACTCCAGGATCTGGGCCTGGATGGTCACGTCGAGCGCGGTGGTCGGCTCATCGGCGATCAAGAGCTTGGGATTGCAAGAGAGGGCCATGGCGATCATCACGCGCTGGCGCATCCCGCCGGAGAACTGGTGCGGGTAATCGTCGAGCCGGGTGGCCGCCGAGGGGATGCCGACCAGCTTGAGCAATTCGATCACCCGCTTGCGCGCCGCGTCCTTGTTCATTTTCAGGTGCAACTGCAACGACTCGCCGATCTGGCGGTTGATGGTGAGCACCGGGTTGAGCGAGGTCATGGGGTCCTGGAAGATCATGGCGATCTCCTTGCCCCGGATCTTGCGCATTTCTTCTTCGTCCAGGTCCAGCAGGTTCTGGTCGCGGAAGCGGATCTCGCCCTGGACGATCTTGCCCGGCGGTGACGGGATGAGGCCCATGACGCTGAGGGCGGTCACGCTCTTACCGCTGCCGCTTTCGCCTACGATGCCGAGCGTTTCTTCTTCATAGATCTCGAAGGAAACATCGTCAACGGACTTGACGACGCCGTCCTGGGTGAAAAACTGGGTTTTGAGGTTGGTGACCTGGAGCAATGGTTGAGCCATGCGTCATATTTCCTCTCTGGGCAGGGGCTGCGGACCAATAATACCGCCTGTTGTATGCAAGTCTCATGCCGCGCTGTGGACGAGAAGTCAGAAATCAGAAATCAGAAATCAGAAATCAGGAACGATATCAGGGCTTGTTTAATGTTCACCGTATCACGGTTCTGTGGAAAGCTGACTTCTGATTTCTGATTTCTGATTTCTCGTCTACCGGCGCGAGCGAGGGTCGAGCGCATCGCGCAGACCGTCACCGAAGAAATTAAACGCGAAGAGTGTGATCGCCAGCGCCGCGCTGGGAAACAGGACCAACCAGGCTTCCGAGCGGATTTGCGGCTTCGCGTCCACGATCATGCCGCCCCAACTGGGAATGGGCGGCGGGGTGCCGATCCCGATGAAGCTCAGGAACGCTTCGATCAGGATGGCGAAGGGGATGCCGAAGGTGACGGCGACGATGATCGGCCCCAGGGCATTGGGCAAGATCTGGAGGAACATGATCCGCCAGGCCGGGGTGCCGATGGACCGCGCCGCCTCCACATACTCTTTCTCACGCAACGATAGCACCTGGCTGCGGACCAGCCGGGCCATCGAGGGCCAGAAGGTGAAGCCGATGGCGATATAGATATTGATCAGGTTCTGGCCGATAGCCGCCAGGATGACGATGGCGAACAGCACCGTCGGGAAGGCGTACATGATGTCGGTGATCCGCATCAGGATCAGGTCGATCAAGCCGCCATAGTAGCCCGCGATCAGCCCGATGGGGATGCCGACCAGCACGATGATCAACTGGCTGACCAGGCCGACCGACAACGAAATGCGCGTGCCATAGACCACGCGGCTGAACTCGTCGCGCGACTGGGCATCGGTGCCGAACCAATGCTCCGCCGAGGGTGCCTGGTTCTGGATCGTCCGTTTGGTGACCGGATCGCGCACCGTCTGATCATAGCTGTAGGGAGCGATGACCGGGGCCACAATGGCGATCACGCAGAGCAGGAGCAGCACCAGGCCCCCGCCGACGGCGAGCTTGTTGCGCCGCAGACGGTGCCAGGCATCCACCCAGAGGTTGCGGGATTGTGTCGCCAGCCCAAAATCGAGGGGGGCTTCTCGATCCGATGCATTAATGACAGCCATCGCCTTAACTCCTCGCCCTCGCGCCTAAGCGCACCCGAGGGTCGATCACGCCATACAGCAGATCCACGATCAGATTAATCACCAGCACCAGGGTGGCTAAGAAGACGGTTGTGCCCATGATCATGCCATAGTCCCGCGCGTTAATGCTGGTGACAAACCATTGCCCAACCCCAGGAATAGCAAACAGCGACTCGACAATGAGGCTGCCGGTGACCAAGTCGCCCAACTGATCGCCCATCACGGTGACGATGGGCAGCAGCGCGTTCCGCAACGCATGGCGGATCACGACGACCCGCCCGCTGAGGCCCTTCGACCAGGCGGTGCGGATGTAGTCCTGGTGCAACACCTCCAGCATACTGGCCCGCGTGAGGCGCGTCAACACCGCCATGGGGCGGATCGCCAGGACGAAGGCGGGCATGATCAGGTATTGCGGCCCTTCCCAGCCGGAGATGGGCAGCCAACCCAGCTTTAGCCCCACCCCCAGGATGAGGAGCAGGCCCAGCACAAAATTCGGGATGGAGTAGCCGATCAGCGAGAAGGTCGTCGCGGCATAGTCCACCCAGGTATTCTGGCGCAAGGCGGCGATCACGCCCAGCGGGAGCGCCATGCAGATCAGCAGGGTGAACGCAGCGGAGCCGAGAACAAACGATTTCGCTGCCGCCGGGACGATGATGTCGGTCACGCCCCGCCCCTTCTGGCTGAACGAGGGACCGAGGTCGCCGTGCAGCATGTTCCAAATGAAGCGCACGAACTGGCCGGAGGTGAAGCCGCTCCCGGCCAACCGGGTGGGCACGCCCTGGATCGCCATGATGAGCCACCAGAGGAGGAAGACGACGCCCAGGACAATGACAAAGCGGGCGATCTGCTCGATGGTCAAGAGTGGCGTCCGGGCTGTCGCATCCGGGCGTACCGCACTCACCCCTGCCATCGCCGGACGGCGACGCATCCAGAGCAAGGCTATCCCGCCCCCCACGCCAGCGACCCCCAGCAGCAGGATGAGCAGTTGCCATGCCCCGGCCCCACTGCCATAGAAGGCGGGCCACAGGGGGTCATCGAGATGATAGGCCTGTTCGAGGGCCGCCGTGAGCGCGGGATTCGAGTGCTCGGTGGTGAACGGCCCGCCCTTGGTCGAGTGCATGAGGATGAAGGTGATCAGGGTGATGCCCAGCAGGGCCGGGATCATCGCCAGGACCCGGCGGATCACATAGGTTGCCATCGGCGGCTCCTGATTCTAGAGCCAGATGCAAGGGGGCTACCGTCGGGTCCCGTAGGCCCGCGTTGCGCTGAGGCCGCAGCAGCCGTGCCGTGCAAAAGGTTGAGGTGAACCCGTGCTGAATAGAGGATCGGCAGGCGACACAGTGGGCGCACGTACTACCGCGCCCCGTGCCGCCTGCCGACTGGCTAGGTTGCCGCTCCAGCCGCCAGGACGACGGGAGCGGGTATCGCCTGTCTTACTTG
>JBBSAN010000573.1:0-4925 GCA_038252265.1 Chloroflexia bacterium | reverse complement strand
GATTTTAGATTTTAGATTGCGGATTTTGGATTGGAGCACGGATTGATCCAAAATCTAAAATTGAGAGTCCTCTACTTGCCGTAATAGCCGTAAGCCTTCGAGTCCACCGTCGCGTCATTGAGGACGACGCCGATCAGGGGGGCGTTGACCTGGGCCAGGATCGCTTTGGCCTTGACCGCCAGGTCGCGTTTGGTCTTCCCGGCGCGCACGATCAGCAAGACCCCGTCCACATGGGGGGCGAGGATGGCCGCATCGGTGACCGCGATAACCGGCGGCGTATCGAACAGCACATAGTCGGCCAGCCCGGCCAGGGTAGTCAGGATCTCGGCCATGCGCCGCGAGGCCAGCAACTCCGCCGGGTTGGGCGGCACCGGGCCGCTGGTCAGCACCCCCAGGTTGCCCACCACGGTGGCCTGCACCCCCAGCCGGTCGGGGGTCAGCGTGCCCGGCGTACCCAGCATCAGGCTGGTCAGCCCGACCTCGTTGGACAGGCCGAACAGCGTATGCAGGGCCGGGCGGCGCAGGTCGCAATCAACCAGCAGGGTGCGCGCCCCGGTCTCGGCCAGGGTGATCGCCAGGTTCGCCAGGGTGGTGGACTTGCCGTCTTCGGGGCTGGTGCTGGTCGCCAGCAGCGTCCGCAGCGGCTTGTCGGGGCTGGCGAACTGGATGTTAGTGCGCAGCGCCCGGTAGGCTTCCGCCGCCGCCGATCGCGGGTCGCTGTAGGCCACCAGCGCCGGATCGAGCTTGCTCCCCGGCGGCTGGCCTGTCTGCGGTGTGTTCGAGCTTGCCAAACGTGTCTCCTTGCGAGTGGTCAGTGGTCAGTGGTCGGTGGTCAGTATGTTGCGTAGCTTGGAATCACTGACCACTGATCACCGACCACTAATCACTAACGTCTACTTCCGTGCCGGAATCAGGCCGATCGTGGTCAGGGCCAGGATACGTTGCACATCGTCGGTGGTCTTGAGCGTGTCGTCCAGGAACTCCAGCACGAAGGCGAGAACCAGCCCCAGGATCAGCCCCAGCACCGCCGCCGCCCCTGCCGTCAGCAGGACGCGGGGCTGGTAGGGTTGCGATGGGGCCACGGCCAGCTCGGGCTGTTCCAAAATCAGCTTGTCCTGGCTGGTGCTCCCGGCGAACTCGGCGTTGATCTGGTCCACGAAGCTGCCCGCCACCACGTTCAGCAGGGCCGCTGCTTGCTCCGAGCGAGGGTGGTCCATCGTCAGATCGATCCGCAACTGCGCGGGCTGCGGCTGCACTTTCATCCGCCCCTTCACCTCGTCCGGGTTGTCGTCCAGGCCGTTGGCGGCCAGCGCCTGGGCGATCAGGTCGCGACTCTGGAGGCGGTCCTGGTAGGACGGGATGGTCTTGATGGCGAACTCGATCAGCCCGTTATCGGCACGGCTGGGGTTGACCAGGATGCGCGTGCTGGCCTGATACATCTGGGGCTGCAACTTGCTGATCGCCCCGCCCACGCCCCCCGCCACCACGGCGACGAGGAGAATCAGCCACCAGCGTTTCAGCAGCACATTGAGATAATCACGAATTTCCAGGGTCATGGGCTATTTCCGGGGGATGGCCCCGAGCACCGGCACGCCGGTCAGGCGTTCGGCTTCGGCCCCATCGCGCAGGCGGTCGTCAAAATACTCGATCAGGAGGGCCAGGGCCAGCGCCGCCACAATGCCCAGTCCCAGCCGCACCGCCGCATCCATGATCGCCCGGTTGCGGCTAGATCGCACCAACCCGGCATTCGAGCTGTTCAACAAGCCAAACTCGGCGTCGTCCTGGATCTGGACCTGGCTCAAGGAGGCGACCGGGCTTTTGTTCAGGCTCTGGTTGGTCAGCACATCGGCGGCGGCATTCGCGATAGCGTCCGCGTAACCGGCGTTGCCGCTATTGACCGTGATCGTCATGACCCGGTGCTTGCGGTCGGCGCTCATGGTCCCCGCGACCGCATCAACCGAGATGGCCCGGGTGTCGAACCCATATTTCGCTGTGCCATCGGAATTCTTGGGGTTGGCATGTAACTGCTGATACACCAGCTCGGCGAAGGCGCGACTTGACACGATGATCGTATAGTCGTCGCTCAAGAATTCGTTGGAGAGCCAGTTGTAGTAGCGGTCGTAGTTGTAGTAGGGGGGGGCCGTATCGGGGCTAGGCTGCTGGCGCACCAGCACGCTCACGGTCGTCGTGTAGCTACGGGGCGTCGTCAGGAGCGTGACCACACTGAGGATCGCTGCTAGCCCCACGATCAGCGCGATCACGGGCCAGCGCCGCCATAATACGGCCAGGTACTGGCGCACTTCCACGGAGTTGGTCGGTCCTTTCTGTACGAGACGAGTGGTCAGTGGTCAGTGGTCAGTGGTATCGTAATAAACCACTAACAGATCAACGTTCGTACTCGTAATTGGTCACTATCACTATCACTGACCACGCGTCACTGACCACTAATCACTGACCACCCACCACACACCACTGACCACTGACCACTGACCACTCGTCCCCTAGTTCTTCACCTGCATGGGCTGCGGGTCCAGGGCATCCAGGGGGGTCGGCACCGGATGCGGCAGCGTGAACAGGCGGGGGCGGCGCGGATTCAGGTTTTGCCAGGCGTCCCAGCGGGCGGCGACAAAGTCGCTCATCCGGCGCTTGAACACCTGTACGTCAAATTGTTCGGCGTGGCGGCGGATCCGGGCCGAGTCGAACCGGCGCGGATCAAACGCCCGCACGGCAGCGGCGATGGCCTCTGGTGTCTGCTGGTCGAAGAAGACGCCCGTCTCGCCGGGGATGATCGTTTCCAGCGCGCCCCCGGCAGCATAGGCGATCACCGGACGCCCGGCGGCCTGGGCCTCCACCGGGGTGATGCCAAAGTCTGCCGCCTCGGCCCAGACCAGCGCCCGGCAGCGGGCGTAGAGCTGGCGTAGCTCCTCCTGGCTGACCGGCCCCAGGAAGCGAATATTGTCGTTGGCCTGCGCCTCCAACTGTGCCCGCTGGCGGCCTTTGCCCACCACCCGCAGCGGCAGGCCCAGCATGTTGAACGCTTCGATCACCGCATCGAGCCGCTTGTAGGGAACCAGCCGCGCCACCACCAGGAAATAATCTCCTACTGCGTCGGGGCTGACCGGGCGGAAGCCGCTCAGGTCTACCGGCGGATTGATCACCGTCGCCGGGCGGCGGTAATACTTGGCGATGCGGCGGGCCGTCTCCTGCGAGTTGGCGACATAGTCGTCCACCCGCGCTGCCGACAACTCGTCCCACAGTCTAACATAGCCCAGCGCGAACGGCAAGATGAAATGCCCCAGCGCCCCCACGTTCTCGCCCCGCAGGTACTCGCGGGTGTTCCAGACAAAGCGCGCCGGGGCGTGGCAGTAGCAGATGTGGAGGGTGTCCGGGCCGGTGATGACCCCTTTGGCCCAGGCGCTGCTGCTGCTGATTACCAGGTCGTACTGGCTCAGGTCGAACCGCTCGAAGGCGCTGGGGTAGAGGAAGAAGTAGGCCTGGTGGCGGCGGGTGACAAAGGGCAGCCGCTGCATGAACGAGGTGCGGATGTCCCAGCTCTGGTACGCCCTGGGCATGGCGTCGCGGTCATAGACCGAGGTATACACCGGGGCGAGCGGGTACATCTCGTGGAGGACTTCGAGCACCCGCTCGGCCCCTCCATACTGATTCAGATAATCATGAACAATAGCAACATTCATTGTTGAGCGATTCACCCGGCAACGCTCACCACGCTAGCCGGTGCGCGGCGGGCTGAGTTATGATAGCGCATGTTGGGCCGTTGGTCAAGCGGCTTGCCCGAGGCGCAAGGAGGGAAAAGTCTTACAAAATGGGAGGAGGTGGCCGCTCCCAGGCCACCCAGATAGGCGCGGTCCTGTGCTGCCTAGTAGGCCCCCCGTGCGCTTAACACGGCAGGAATGGTCAGCAGGATGATTTTGAGGTCGAAGAACAGCGACCAGTTTTCGGCATAATACAGGTCGAGCTTGACCATTTCATCAAAGGAGAGGTCGCTGCGCCCGCTTACCTGCCACAGGCCGGTCAGGCCGGGGGTTATTTCCAGGCGCAGGCGGTGCCAGTCGGTGTAGGACTCCACCTCGCTGGGCACCGGGGGGCGGGGGCCGACCCAACTCATGTCCCCGCGCAGAATGTTGAACACCTGGGGCATTTCATCCAGGCTGGTGCGGCGCAAGAAGCGCCCCACGCGGGTCACCCGCGGGTCGTTCTTCATCTTGAAGATCGGGCCGCTTGCTTCGTTGAGGGCCAGCAATTGCTCCTTCAATTCCTCGGCGTCGGGGCGCATCGAGCGGAACTTGTAGAAGAAGAAAGGCCGGCCATCACGCCCGATCCGCACCTGCTTGAAGAGGACCGGGCCACGCGGGCGCTCTAGCTTGATCGCCAGGGCGATCAGCACGATCAGCGGGGCGGTGACGAACAGCACCGCCGTTGCCAGTACCATGTCCATTGTGCGCTTTAGCCAGAGGTTGCCGCCCTGGAGCACCACCTCTTTGACCCCGATCAGCGGGATGCCGTTCAGGGCGTCGATCTGCACTTCGTTGAAGCGCACCTCGAACAGGTCGGGCACGAGGCGGAAGGCGACATGCTCGTTGCGGCACTGCTCTAGCACTTCCAGAATGCGGTTATGACTGTTGGCCGGAAGCGCCACCACGACCTCATCCACCCCATAGCGGGCAATGACGCGATCAATATCCGACACGTCGCCCAGGCGCGACGGCTCGGTGCGCCCGGTGATCGGCACGGTCCAGGGTTTGACCTCGTCCTGATCTTCGACGTAGCCAACCAGGGTGTAGCCGAAGCCGGGCTGGTCCAGCACTTCTTTCATGATCCGTTGCCCGGCGTGGGTCGCCCCGACGACCAGCATCCGCCGCACGTTGATCCCCTGTTTCCACATCATCAGGCGCACTTGCTTGAGG
>JBBSAN010000572.1:0-4950 GCA_038252265.1 Chloroflexia bacterium | reverse complement strand
GACCCCGGCGGCGGCGGCGGTCAGTTCGTCCGGCGAGTGGACAATGGCTTCGCGCTCGTCATATAGTTGGGCCACCAGCGGGCCGCCGGTCAGGGTGAGGGGGAGTACCCGGCCCTGCACGTTGAGCACCTGGGCGGCGGCTTGCACGGCCAGGTCTGCCGCGCCCATGATATCGGTCAGCGCGCTCATGAAGAGATTGCCGAAGGTGCTATCCGGCAGATTTCCCCCGGCCACGCGGTAGGCGAACAGGCGCTCCATGATCTGGGTGGTGGCCGGGTCGGCTCCTAGAGCCAGGAGGCTGTTGCGCACATCATCGTCGTAGGGGGGTTCGCCGTCGCGGGCGAGACTCTGGCCGTCCCGCCCCGTCCCGAAGGTGGAGACCAGGGCGGTCAGGTGGGTGGTGTAGCGTTTCAAGCCGCGTAATGTGAGATCGGTGCCGGTGCCGCCGCCGATGACCACGACATCTTTCGCCGACATGCCCTCTGTCTCCCTTTCGACACATGCCCACGCTGTGCCGATGATCGATCCTGGCTCCCCAACAACCCCTGCGTCCAGACAATGGTCTGTAACGCCCGCTGTCCTGACCATGCCCCCACAGTTGACCCCAGGGATCATGCGCGCACCAACTGCTATTGGCGGTGCGCCACTATTATAGTATAGCGGAGGGGGCTTGCGGCACTGTGAACATCCACAACATTGATCATTACAGCTTTGACAGGAGGGTCAGGAAGCAGGCACCTTGTACAGATTAAAAATATCGGGTATTCTTACAAAGTCGTAATCATCAGGCGGCGGCACCTCCTTTTGGGCCGCGCCTCCCCGCGTCCTTACTGCCGCCAGGCAGGAACGTGTCCTGCTGCTGCTGTCTCCCTGGGTGTGCGAGTGCCAGGAGTTGACCCTGCGATCATCCATCGGGACGGTCGCGGGCGGCCTGGATTCGGTGTTGGACTTACCCAGGCGTGGGTGCTGCGGGGCATGTAGGGCGGTTCCCCGTTTACGCAAACCATTAAGCAGATTTTAACCTATCCTTTCTATAATGATCGTGCAGCAAGCGAAATAGCCCATCCCCGGTCCGTAATGGAGCGACGGACCCTCTCATGGTGCTTCTTTGCTGAGCTAACCATAAGGACCGTTCTATGGCTCATCCTGACGTGGCTCATCTGCCGCCCGGCGCTGATGGGCGTAACGCCGCGCTTCCTGACCCACCCCCTACCCTCGGTGACCAGCTCTGGTTCGACGTTGCCAGCCGGGCGATCCTGCTGCTGCTGGGCTTGATCTACCTGGCGTCGGGCATGGTTCCCGGCGCACTGCTGGCCCTGGAAGGGGCGTTGCTGGCGCTCTACACAGCCACGGCAGCCTTGCGGCTGGGGCGGGGGGTTCCGGCAGGGCGGGCCATGCTGGTCCGGCTGGGGCTATTCCCGCAGATGGATCGCACTGAGACGGTGCTGCTCAACGTCCTGCTGGATGGGGCGCTGGTGATCGGCGTGACGGTCGCGGGCGGGCAGGCCAATGGGGTCTGGTTAGTGGGGATGGTGCTGGTGGCCGGGCTGCGCGTCTTCGCCCGAACCGCAGGACAGCACCACCCGTTGATGGCGCTGCCGCTGGTGCTTTTGCTGGGCGTGTTCGGGCTGCGCGGCGTTCTGGCACTGGCCGGGTCGCCCGATCTGAGTGTCGTGTTGCTGGAGGCGCTGCTCGCGCTGATCCTGCTGCCGCTATGCTATGTGCTGGCGCATGGGGTGAACTATAAGCTGGCGGGAATCACGGCGTACCCGGCAGCGAACGTTGAACGCGACCACTATCTGGAGCAGGCGCGGCGGGTCGCCGATGATGAGGCCCAGCGGCGCGAAGAACAGGTGGATCGGCTGGAGGCGTTACAGGACGGCATCCGGGCGATCAATTCGGCGATGGCGCTGGATGATCTGCTGCAAATGATCGTGGCGAACGCGGTGCGGGTGCTGAAGGCGGAGCAAAGCTCGATCGGGCTGCTGGATGACGCGACCGGCGAACTGGTGATCCAGGCGGTGACGGGGGTGGAAGCCGGGAGCCTGCACCGGCGGCGCTTTGCGCCGGGGGCGGGGGTAGCAGGGTGGGTCGCGCAGCATGGCGAGCTATTGAATGTGGGCGATGTGCGGCTGGACAACCGCTATGCCGACCCGTATAGCGGCGGGCCGGTGGGGCACACCACGCGCACGATGCTCTGTGTACCCCTGTCGGTGGAGCGGCGGGTGATCGGCACGCTCTGTGTCACCCATTCGCAGCCCGATGCGCTAGACCAGAAAGACGAGCAATTGCTCACCAGCTTTGCCGGGCAGGCCGCGCTGGCGGTGTATAAGACGCGCCTGCTGGAGGAGCGGACCCGGCAGGGCGATGAGCTGGCCCGGCGGGGCGAATTGATTTCCAGCCTGATGTCGATTCGCCAGGCGGTGGTCAGTTCGTTGAAGCTGCCGCAGGTGCTCCATACGACCATCTCGCGGATCAGCGAGTTGATCCACTTCGACCATGGGCTGATCTATTTGCTCAACGCCCGCACCGACGAGGCCGAGGTCGCCACCGTCAGCGGGCAGGGGGCGGCCCAGGTGGCCGACCTGGCGCTGCGCCCCGGCACGGCGGCGATGAAGTTGTGGGAGCAGGCGCGCGAAGGCGGGATCGCCCTGGCCTGTAGCGACACGCGCTGCCTGATGATCGTGCCGCTGGTGAACCGGGGCAAGGTGCTGGGCTGTATTTTGCTGGCCCGCCGCCCCGACCAGCCGTTCCAGGAGATGGAGCGGGATATTGCCGAGCAACTGGCCGGGGCCGCGACCATCGCGGTGGACAATGCCCGGCTGTTCAGCAGCCTGTCGCAGCAGCAGCAGCAGACGGCGGCCCTCTACCGGCTGATGCTCAAGGTGAGTGATGCGCCCAACCGCCGCCAGTTGGCCCATGTGGTCTGCCAGGAGATCCAGCAGATCACCGGAGCGCAGGCGGCAGCGTTGCTGATCCATGATGCCGAGCAAGCGCGCTTCACCGGCTGGGCGGCCAGTGGCGATTGGGCCGACCGGCGCGACGTGTCCAGCGTGGCGCTGGCCGGGCATGGCGACCCGTTTGTGAGCAACATCCTGGCGTTGATGCACCAGCGCGACACGCCGGAGTTGCTGGTCATCCACGATGCGCCGGTGCAGGGGCGGCGCGTGTTCGGCACGGGGTCGTATATCACCCTGCCGTTGACCCTGGCCGGACGGATCTACGGCCTGCTGATCCTTAAGCCGGACGGCGACCCGGCGATCCCCGACGACCTGAAAGAGACGGTCAACCTGGCGGTGTCCCACTGCACGGTAGCGCTGGAGCGGACGGAATTGTTCGAGCAGACGCTGGCTGCCGCCCGCCAGTCGGGGATGCTGCACAGCATCGCCAGCGAGGTCCAGGGGTCGCTCGATCCGATGACCGTGGTCCAGGCGACGGCCAACGGGGTGTTGCTGGCCTTGCCGATCCATTCGTGCGAGATCTATATGCTGGATAGCACGCACAAGTGGTTGCAACGTGATGGGCGGGCGGTGGTCCGTGGGGTGGAGGCGGGCTGGCAGGCCGGGCCGGATCGGGTGATGCTGGACGACAACGCGGTGGCGGTGGAAGTGCTCCACTCGCCCGGACTGGTCGCCAGCGACTTCAGCGATGACGTGGCGAGTGTCGCCGAGCGGGTTGGCCCCACCGTGTTGCTGGGGCGCTTGATGGGCAGCGAGGAGGCGCTGGGTGTGGTGCGCCTGACGACCAGTATGCCTGCCGACGAGTTTGTGCGCCGCCACGCGACGTTCTGCCAGACGCTGTGGATGCACTCGGGGGGCGCGCTGGAACGCAGCCGCCTCTATACCACGGCATCGACCCAGGCGGACAAGCTGCGCCAGCGGGCACAGCAATTGACCGACATCCTGCGCCTGGGCAGCCTGTCGGCGGCGGATGTGCCGCTGACCACGCTCCTACCGCACATTGCCACCGGCATCGCCCGCAGCCTGGGCTTCACCAACGTACAAATCGGGGAGATCGCCGCCGACACCCGCACGACGAGCTACCGGGCGCAAGGGCTGGTCTGGCCGGGCCTGCCGGGGATGCCCTCGCAGCGCTTGCCGCTCGATGTGCTGGATCAGTTGATGGCCGTCGGGGAGCCGGTGCATCCCGATTTCAAGGGACGGTATTTAGACGAGGTGACCCTGGTGCGGCTGGCCTGCAACGAACCGGAACCCCCCCCCGGCACGCCCTCGCGGCGGCTGCTGTTGCTGCCCCTGGAGTCGAGCAGCGGGGGCACCATTGGGTATCTGCTGGCGGCCCCCCGCGCCGACCTGAGCGATCCGCGGCTGGATTACGAGCAGTTGGAGATCCTGAGCATTTTTGCCCAGCGTGTCGCCCTGACCATCGAGAATCATCTGGTCTATAGCCAGTTGCTTGCCAACAAAGGCGAAATCGAGTCGGTGGTATTATCGATCAGCGATGGGGTCATCGTCACCGATCATGAGTTGAACGTGGTGATCAGCAACAGTCTGGCCGATCAATTACTGGGGATGGAGCCAGGCCAGAGCCGGGGCAGTTCGCTGCGGCGCATCCTGCCGAACGAGGCGGTGATCGGCCAACTGGAAGATTGCCTGGCGACGGGGCAATCAACCTCGCTGGATGTGGACCTGGCGCTGGGCCGCGAGGAGCGGACCTACCAGGCGGTGGTCCACCGGATGGGGGCATCGACGGTGGCCGAGTCGTGGGGGGTGGTGCTGACCCTGCGCGATGTGACGCTGGAGCGGGCCACCGAGCGGGCCAAGACGGACTTCCTCTCGATTGTGAGCCACGAGTTGCGCACGCCGCTGAACTCGGTGATGGGCTTCCTGGATATTGTGCTGATGGGCAAGACCGGCCCGCTAACCGATATCCAGACCGACTTTCTGGGCACAGCCAAGCAAGAGTCGGTGGCGCTGCAACGGCTGATCAACG
>JBBSAN010000571.1:0-4951 GCA_038252265.1 Chloroflexia bacterium | reverse complement strand
TGCTATGGCGGTGAAAAAGCAGTTGAGGCGGGGCAAGGCAATGTGGATTTTCCGGATCGTGGTGATGATCACGCTTGCCTTTGGCCTGTCGGCCTGTGGCGGCAAGTTCCGCACCTACTGGGAGACGAACGGCGGGCTGGCCCAGTTCGGCTACCCGATCACCGACGAGTTCCAGGAGAAGAGCGCGCTCGACGGCAAGACCTACACCGTCCAGTATTTCGAGCGCGCCGAAATGGAACTGCACCCGGAGAACCAGGCCCCGTCCGATGTGTTGCTGGGCCAACTCGGCACCTATGCCTACAAGGCCAAGACCGACCTGACCTACACCGACTCGACCGGCACCACGATCACGCTGAAGGCGCGCCCGCAGCGCGTCGTCTGCCTGATCTCGCTGTGCGAAGATATCCTCTATGAACTGGGCCTGGAGCCGGTAGCGGTGAGCGACAAGTTCTATCAGCTCCCCGAGTTCTGGGGGCCGGGCAAGACGTTCGGCGCGATCACCGGCGGCTTCGGCTCGCCCAACCTGGAGGACATCGCCAAATTCAAGCCCGATCTGGTCATCGGCTTCATCCCGCACATCGGCCTGCGCGACGCCCTCAAGCCCATCGCCCCGCTGTTCATCATGAATCCGGCCCAGTACCAGGACTCGTTGAACTTCGTGCTGACCATGGGCCGCCTGACCGATCATCAGTACCAGGCCCGGCAGTCGGTCCAACGCTTCCTGGGATTCATGGCCGCCTATAAGGCCAAAGCGCCCAATAACAAGGTGCCGCTGATTCTCTTTGGCCGCACCACCGCGTTCAGCATCTTCACCTCTGGCTCGCTGTTCGGCAGCGTGCTCGCCGGCGTGACCAACTATCCCTGGGCACCTCCCGGCCCGAACGATGTGGGCGCGCCCGACCAGGAACCCGGCTCGCTGCAATACTCGCTGGAGAAGATCCTGGACAAAGACCCCGACGTGCTGTTGATCGAGACACAGGGCGGCGGCAGCCCCACCCTGACCCAGCAACTGGCGGCTAACCCGATCTGGAGCCAGTTGAAGGCGGTCAAGACCAACCAGGCCTATGATGTGCGCTTCGACCTCTATGTCGCCGGGCGTGGCACCCGCTCGCTCCACCTGGCCCTGGCCGACGCGATGCACAAGATCTATCCGGAGACGTTCCCCGGAATGCAGCCGTAATGGCGACGCTGACCGGACGGTCAGGGACGATCATGTCCGCCAGGATCAGCCGCGTGCTGATCCTGGCGGCGGTCTTGATCCTGGTTCTCGCCTCGCTCATGCTGATCGGCCTGTTGCTGGGCACCCCGCAACTGACCCCACCCGATCTGGTGACCATCGCCAACGGCGGCGGCACCCGGCTGGAGCGGATCGTGGTGCCCGGCTTGCGGCTGCCGCGCGTGCTGCTCGGCGGCATGGCCGGGGCCATGTTGGCCCTGGCCGGGGTGTTGCTTCAGGACGCGATGCGGAACGCTCTGGCCGGACCGGAACTGCTCGGCGTGTCGGCGGGGGCATCGATCGTCATCGCCGCCGTCACCATCTTGCACCTGCCACTCCTGTGGAACCTTTATCCCGTGGCGGCGCTGCTGGGGGGCGTGACCAGCGGGGCCATCGTCATCCTCTCGATGCGCCGCCTGGGCGATCCGGTACGGCTGGTGCTGATGGGGGTGGCGCTGAACGCACTGCTCTATGCCGGGATCATCATCCTGATCATGATGAGCAACAATCAGTCGGACGTGGGTTTGCTCTACCTGTACCTGCTGGGCAGCATCGCCAACCGTAGCTGGGACTACGTCCAGATGGTGCTGCCCTGGGCGGTGGTCGGCATTCCCCTGGCGCTGCTGACGGCGCGCTGGCTCAACCTCCTGCAACTGGGCGACGAGATCGCCGAGGGGCTGGGCCTGCGAGTGGTGCGGACGCGGCTCCTGCTGGCCCTGTTAAGCGCGGCGCTGGTGGCGGCGGTGGTGGCAGCCTGCGGCCCCATCGCCTATGTCGCCCTGGCCGCGCCCCACCTGGCCCGGCGCATCCTGCGGACCACCGATGCCCGCCAGGTGTTGCCCATCGCCGCCTTGATCGGGGCGGTGCTGCTGGTCGGGGCCGATCTGGTGGCGAAGAATTTGCTTGACCCGCTGGAACTGCCGGTCGGGATCTGGACGACGATCCTGGCCGGACCACCCTTGTTGATCCTCCTGCGTCGCCAGTTGGGAGGGAGGCGCGCCCGCCAATGAGTACCCTCACCGCGAAAGCTGCCTCCGCGCCGGTTCGGGTCGCCCGGCCCCTGGCCCAGCGCGCCTTCGGCCTGATCCTGCTGGGCGGGATCGGGCTGGTCTTCGTTCTGCTCATCGTCCACGTCAGCATCGGCACGGTGGGGGTGACGCCGGGGCAAATACTCGACGTGTTCGCCACCCAGTTGCATCTCAGCAACGTGGCCGTCGATCCGCTCAACGTGACGGTGATCTGGCACCTGCGCCTGCCCCGCGCCCTGATCGCGGTGGTGGCCGGGGCGATGCTGGCGCTGGCCGGGGCGATCTTGCAGGCGATCACCGGCAACCCGCTGGCCGAGCCGGACCTGACCGGGGCGTCCGCCGGGGGCGTGTTCTTCGCGGTGCTGTGGCTCTCGCGCGATCTGGTCGGCTGGGATCTGAGCGCGCCAGGGCGGGAACTGCCCGCCGTGGCGCTGATCGGTAGTCTGAGCGCGGGCGCGCTGGTCTACCTGTTGAGCCGCCAGCAGCGCACCAACACCGTGCGGCTGATCCTCACCGGGGTGCTGGTTTCGACCATCCTGCGCTCGCTCACGTCGGTGGTTCTCCTGCGCAACCAGAACGCAACCGGGAGCATCCTGATGTGGATCATCGGCTCGCTCAATGGCCGGACGTGGGTCCACTGGGACGCGATCTGGCCCTGGGCGGTGGTGACGATCCCGCTGGGGCTGCTCTGCGCCAGTCGGGCGAACGTGATCCACCTGGGCGACGACGTGGCCGCCGGGCTGGGCCTCCATGTGGAGCGGAACCGTGCCCTCTTGCTGGGCGTGGCCGTGGTGCTCACGGCGGGGGCCGTGTCGGTGGTCGGGGCGCTGGGGTTCCTGGGGCTGATCGCGCCGCATCTCACCCGGCGGGTGGTCGGCCAGGATGCCCGGCGGGTCTTTCCGCTCAGCGCGGTGGTCGGCGCGGGGCTGCTCTTGCTGGCCGATATCGCCGGGCGCAGCCTGGTCGCGGTGGTCGATCTGCCGGTGGGCGCGGTCATGGCGGTGCTGGGGGCACCGTTCCTGATGTATCTATTACGACGAGGCACACGATGATCAATCAGAACGGGCGGCATCCTGCGGAAACCTCTGCGTCCTCCGGCAACGGCGCGGCCCGGCCTACCGACCCGGTCTTGCGGGCCGACACTTTGCAGGTGCGCTACGGAGAGCGCGTCGTCATCGACGGGTTGGGGGTGACCATCGAGCGGGGCGGCATTACGGCGCTCGTCGGGCCGAACGGGTCGGGCAAATCCACCCTGCTCAAGGCGCTGGCCCGGCTGCTGAAGCCCAGCGGCGGGGCGGTCTTCCTCGACGGCGCGGCGATCAGCCGCCTATCCACCGCCCAGGTGGCCCGCACGCTGGCGATCTTGCCGCAAAGCCCGGTCGCGCCCGCCGGGTTGACGGTCAGCGAACTGGTCGAGCAGGGGCGCTTTCCCCACGCCGGAGCGTTGCGAATGCTGCGCCAGCAAGACTACACGGCGATGGCCGAGGCGATGGACCTGACCGGGATGACCGACTTTGCCCACCGGCCCCTGGACAGCCTGTCGGGCGGCGAACGCCAGCGGGCCTGGATTGCTCTGGCGCTGGCCCAGGCCACCCCGATCCTCTTGCTGGACGAGCCGACCACCTTCCTCGATATCGGCCACCAACTGGAAGTGCTGACCCTGGTGCGACGGCTGAACGAGGAGCGCGGGCTGACCATTATTTTGGTGCTGCACGACCTAAACCAGGCGGCGCGCTATGCCCACCGGATGATCGTGCTGAACGAGGGGCAGATCGTGGCCGACGGCCCGCCCACGGCGGTGCTGACTACCGATCTGCTGGCCCAGGTGTTCAACGTGCAGGCGCACATCCTTCAGGACCCGGTCAGCGGCACCCCGGTCTGCCTGCCCTATGCCCCGGTGGCGGTGCCCACCGCCACGCCGGTGTAGCACCTTTCAGGACTGGCCCCGCTCCCGTTCCAGCCCGGCCCAGCGGGTGGTGCCCGCCGCCTGCCGCTGGCACTAGGCATAGAGCGCGTCGTAGACCGGCAGCATCCGCTCGACCATCTCGGCGTCCGAGTGGACCAGGGCGTTCATGCCCTTGGCGATGGCCCGCAACGGATCGTCCGCCCCGGTCGCTTCCCCGCCGATCTCGCCGCGATGGACAAACCCGGCCAAGAGGGCCAGGGCCGGGTCGCGGGTGTCCAGTCCGTGGGCCTGGAGCAAGTCTTCAAAGCTGCTCTGCGCGCGCGGCGATCCCGGCCCGGCAAAGGTCACGTTGTGGAACGGCTGCGCCCCGGCGGCAATCGCGGCGTCCATCTCGCCCGCATCCAGATAATCAAACTCAGCCTGCGGATCGATATGGCGCAGGATCAGCCAGGCACAGGCCGAGCGATCAAACTTGACCCCTTTGCGTGTTACCCATCGCATCGTCAGTATTCCTCCATTATGTTCGTACTTGCCTGGCCCCGCAGGCATTTGTTCCTGATTATAGCATACTTCCTCGTTCCACTACATTTGCACTTTTTGATTAAACGTCATACGGCGGCCACATTTAGGGCCAATGCGGCAATCTGCCGCAAGATATGGATAGGCTCCGCGAACGGCCAGGCACGAATTGTAAAAGTAACTACTCAGCCTCTAGCAGCGGTATATAACTTGCAGTAATTGGCGCTATGTCGACCCCATTGGATCTGGCTCCTGACGAGATTGCCCGCCTGTGCGCTCAAG
>JBBSAN010000570.1:0-4952 GCA_038252265.1 Chloroflexia bacterium | reverse complement strand
TGGCCTGCAAGTGGGTGGTGGCCTGCTCCACCAGCCGCCCGATATCGGCAGTGGCGGTGACCGCTTGCTCGGCCTGGATCGCGCCATCGCGGGCGATTGTGTGGCCGTGCGCGGTGGCGACGGCGACTTCGCGGCTGGCCGTGCGCACCTGGGTCAGCAGGTGGCGCGTTTCTTCGGCGCTGGCCTGGGCATCGCCCGCCAGGCGGCTGACTTCCCCGGCCACCACGCCAAACCGTGCCCCGGCCTTCCCGGCCCCGGCGGCCTCGATCGTTGCGTTAAGCGCCAGCAAGCGCAATTCATCCGCAATCTCGGCCATGCGCTGCGTCACCACCTCGGTGGTGATCACCCGCCCTTCCAGCACCTGCATCCGCTCGGTGATGATCTGCACGCTCTGGTCCAACTGGCCCAAGGCCGACAGCGCGTGCGTGATGACCTGTTGCCCCCGTTCGATTTCGCTTTGGGCGCTGGTGGCGAAGTCGGCGGCGCTCTGGGCCAGCCCGGCGATCTGTTCGGCGGTGCGATCCAGTTCATCCACCGTCGTACTGATCTGGCTGACCGACTCGGTCTGCTCGTTCAAGGCCCCCAGTTGTTGCTGGGCTGCCGCCGCGACGTGCTCGGCCAGGACTTGCATGGTCCCGCTCGCCTGCATACGCATGGTGGCTTCTTGTTCAATGACCGCACTCGACTGGGTCAGGCTCACCGACCGGGCACTCAACTGGGTCACCAAGCGGTTGACTGCGCTGTTGAAAAACGCGGTGGCAAAGGCGATGCCATAATAGGCCGAAAACACCAGCGCGGCCAGGTTGAACAACTCCGCCACGTAGCCGGGGATGTCGCCGCGGGGGAGCGCGGTGGAATGCATGGCGAGGGCGATACTGAGGGACGCACTCCCCAGCGTCGCCGTAACGACGGCATTCCACGACCCGATCAACAGCCCGGCCCACAGCACCACCAGGTAGAACAGCGCCGCCAGTTGCAACAGCAGGGCGATGCTGGCCGTCTTGGAGGTGGCCGTCCCGACGATGCTGGCGACGGTGATAAAAGCAAAGCTATAGATCAAGCCGTAGGCGGCGGCCTGGGTTCGCTTTTCGCGGAGCAAGTAGAGGATGCCCCCCACCGTAGCAAAGCCAATCCCAAACACGATCAGCGTGGACGGGTTACGCATCGGAATGTGCGGAGGGAGAATGACCGGCAAGAGTTGCACCAGCAAGCCCACGACCAGCAGCCCGATCTCGGACCAGGCCAGCACGCCGATCAAGCCCCGCCGGCGTTCGTCTACCACCTCCTGGGCATGAATCTGCTCAACCGATCGGGGGCTGCTTGTGCCTTTGGACGAGACTTGCACGTTCTGTTTCAGCATTCAAACGGCTCCTGCTTGTTAAATTGTTAAGTCCACGCTTGTTCTGCGTACTACATGTAGCAGTATACCAGGAATAGGCATGAAGTTCCATCCCCAATTATGGCTAGGACAAGAAGCGCGGAGCGGTCGGTAGGGAAACGTGAAACGTGACGCGTTGCGCGTTGCGTGTCGCGCGTAAACAGCCGTCAGAGATCAGGAATTATTTCCCACAACTCACAACATGCAACACGCAACACGCAACGCGTCTCACGCCGTCACGGGCCGCAACTGGTGAGCCAGGGTGAGAAGTTCGGCGGCGGCGCGGGCGGTTTCCTGGCTGGAGCGTTCCGTCTCGTGCGCGCCCGCCACCAGCGCATGAACCACCTGGGCGACATCGTGCGAGCCGGTGCGTTGCTGGCGGGTGCTGGTGCCGATCGCCTGAAGGTGCGTGGTGGCCTGCTCTACCAACTGGCGGATGTAGGTGTTGGCGGCAGCGGCGGCCTGGGCCTGGGTGGCCCCCTCGCGGGCGTCGGTATGCCCGTGTACGGTGGCGGCGGCAACTTCGTGGCTGGCGTCGCGCACCTGGGTCAGCAAGTGGCGCGTTTCTTCGGCGCTGGCCTGGGCATCGCCCGCCAGGCGGCTGACCTCCCCGGCCACCACGCCAAACCGTGCCCCGGCCTTCCCGGCCCCGGCGGCCTCGATCGTCGCGTTGAGCGCCAGCAAGCGCAGTTCGTCGGCGATGTCGGCCATCTGCCGGGTCACCACTTCGGTGCTGACCAGCCGCCCTTCCAGCATCTGCATCCGCTCCGCGATATCGCGCACCCGGTGGTCAATCTGTTCCAGCGAAGCCAGGGCACCGGCAATGATCTGCTGCCCGCGTTCGATTTCGGCCTGTGCTCCGGTGGCGAAGTCAGCGGCACTCTGGGCCAGCCCGGCGATCTGTTCGGCGGTGCGATCCAGTTCATCCACCGTCATACTGATCTGGCTGACCGACTCGGTCTGCTCGTTCAAGGCCCCCAGTTGTTGCTGGGCTGCCGCCGCGACGTGCTCGGCCAGGACTTGCATGGTCCCACTGGCCTGCACGCGCACCGCCGATTCTTTTTGGATCACTGCGCTCGACTGCGCCAGGCTCACCGAACGCGCTCTCAGTTGGGTCACCAGCCGGTTGACCGCGCTATTGAAAAACGCGGTGGCAATGGCGATGCCATAGAGGGTCGAAAGCACCAGCGCGGCCAGGCTGAGTAACTCCCACACGTAGCCTACGATGTCGCCCCCCTGTAGCGGGGTTGAGAGCGTGGCGAGGCCAATACTGATCGCCAGGCTCCCCAATGTTGCGCTGGTAAAGGCATTCCACGGCCCGATCAACAGCCCGGCCCACAGGACCACCAGATAGAAGAGCGACCCCAGTTGCAAAATCAAAGTAGTGTTGGCTGTTTTGGCGACCACCGACCCTATGATGCCCATAGAGACAACAAACGCGAAGCTATAGACCAGGCCATAGGCGGCGATCTCCGTGCGCTTTTGCCGGATCAGGTAGAGGACCAGCAATGCCGCCGCAAAGCCTATCACGAACACGATCGGCGAACCAGGATTCCGCAGCGCGTGCTGGGGCGAGAAGAGGAGCGGCAGGATCTGCGCCACCAGGCCGATTGTCAGCAACCCGATCTCGGACCAGGCCAGCACGCGGATCAAGCCCCGCCGCCGTTCGTCCACTACCTCCTGGGCCTGAGTCTGCTCAATGGATGGGACGTTGCCTGCTTCCCTTGACGAGACTTGCGTACTCTGACTCAGCATTCAAAAGGCTCCTGATTTGGTATTGCCACGTCCACGCTTGTTCTACGTATTGCACATAGCAGTATACCAGGAATATGCCTTGAGGTCTATCCCCAATTTGGCCTGGGACCGGACGCCGGGTCATAGAGAACCCTGCTTGATTGGCGGCGGCTGAGGTGGGGTGTATACCTGGCTTCAGCTATTGTCGAACCGGACGCACTCAGCATGGGAGGGAAAGCTTATGCTAGACTTTCGGACGCTCACTCGCCATCGGAGCTTTCCCGATCAGGTCTGGGTGGTGGTAGAACAACCGGCGCACGAGCTATACCGGCTGACCTACGACCCGGGGCAGGGCGCGTTCGTTCGCACCGGGGTGCGGTCACTGACCCATGCCCGTGGCTTCTCTGGTGCCTACGGCTGGATCGGTGGGTTGGGGATGCCGCCTGGGCCGCACTTTGATGTGTTGCTGATCACGCGCACCGCCTGGGAGGCCGGGGCACTCGTTCCCGCCTATCTTTGCGGCGTCTTCTATCGCGGCGATGGCGACCACAAACTGCTGGCGCTGGACGTTGCCTTGCGTCCCACCGTTGCCACGCTCGACCTCCTCGCCCTCGATCTGCTTGATCAGGCCCAATTATACCGCCTCTATCCCGAGGTCGGCCCCGGCGAAGGGTGGCACGGCGGGGTCGAAGCGCGTGCCTATCTCCAGCGGTGCGCGGCGGCACGGGGCTATCTGCCCCAGACGGAAGATCCGTCTCCAGACTGAGTGCTACTGCTTGACAGGCTACCCAGCGGGTGCTATAATCATTGTGTATACCCCCCCCAGGGGGGTAGGGTATAAGGAGAACGCCATGAAAGCACAAAGCACGAAAGACGACGCCCTGCGCCGGCTGGCCTATATCGAAGGTCACCTGAAGGGGATTCGCAAGATGGTAGAGGAAGACCAGTACTGCGTGGATGTCCTCAAGCAGACCTATGCCGTGCAGCGGGCGATTGCAAAGTTTGAGAGTGTGATCCTGCAAGGCCACCTGCAATCGTGTGTGGTCGATGGGATCCGCGAGGGCCGCGATCAAGCGGTACTCAGCGAACTGGCCGAGCTATTTGAATTGTCCCAGCGTTAGGCGTAGGGACCCCGGAGTAATCAGGTTATGGCAACCGAGCAATTAGAACAGAAGATCACCCCCCCCAGCGGGCCGGACACCGAGGTGCTGCTGCCCATCGGCGGGATGACCTGCGCCTCGTGTGTGCGGCGGGTGGAGCGCGCCCTGTCCAAAGTGGAGGGGGTGCATAGCGCGGCGGTGAACCTGGCGACCGAGCGGGCCACGGTGGCCTATGACCCGGCCCTCGCCAACCTCACCCAGTTACGCACCGCGGTCGAGCACGCCGGGTACACCGTGCCCACCGAAGAGGCGCTCTTGCCGATTGACGGCATGACCTGCGCCTCGTGCGTGCGCCGGGTCGAAAAGTCGCTGGCGAAGCTGCCCGGCGTGGAGAGCGCGGCGGTCAACCTGGCGACCGAGCAGGCCACCGTGCGCTTCAACCCGGCGATGGTCGGGCGCAACGAGTTCCGGCAGGCGGTCGAACGGGCCGGGTACGGTCTCCGCCCGGAGCCGGTCCCGCCCGCCGCCGGTGCCAGCGATGCGGTGAACGTGGTAGACGCCGACACGGCCCGCAAGCAGCACGAAATCGCCGACCTTCAACGCAAGTTCCTGGTCAGCTTTGCCGCCGGGGTGCTGATCATGGCCGGGATGTTCATCCCGCTGCCGGTGCCGATGCAGTGGCTCTACCTCGCCATGTTCGCCATCGCCACGCCGGTGCAATTCTGGGCCGGGTGGCAGTT
>JBBSAN010000569.1:0-4960 GCA_038252265.1 Chloroflexia bacterium | reverse complement strand
GGGTCGGCCCCTACCGTAATACGGCCATCCGCCGAGAATGCATGGGCCCTGCTCTCGTAGGGTGGGGACAAAGTTCAATCCGGTTAGCAGTGGGTATTGGGGGGCACCCGTGTTGTATACTAACAGGGTAGAGGCCGTGCCTGCCACGCGCTACGCCTACTGTCGGTTTCCTCAATATCACATCCATCGCGGCCAAGAAAAAGGAGCATCGATCCCATGCCTCGTCTACAACGTCTTGTCCAGTTCCTCACCCTCTGCATCGCCCTGCTGGCCGGGGGCACCTTGCTGCTGCTGGGAGGCAGCCCTACGCACGCCGGACCGCCGCTCGGCAAGCCGCAACCACCGCTGAAGCAGGCGAACCCGCTCGCCAGCCAGGCCATCATTGGCTTCCCCCTGACGACGACCGTCGAAGACTCCGGCCAGATGGATATTCGCTACCGCGACCCGAGCGAAAACCAGTTCTTCGGCGGCGATGCGGAAGGGGTCTATCTGTGGGTGAACGTGGGCGGCATCACCACAGTATTTGGCCCCGCCTCGGTCCCCGCTGGGAATAATGCCAACCCCTATACCCCCCTCAGCAACGCGCGGACCGGCTCCGGCAGCCCCGCCGATCCCTGGGTGGTCACCACCGTCAATCAGGTGCCCGGCACTAACCTGCGACTGATCCAGCACAGCACCTACGTCAACGGAGCCGAATTTATCAACTTGCGCTTCGCCGTGCAGCAGATCGGCGGCACGGCCCCGATCACGACGACCCTCTTCCACGCCGCCGACCTGTATACGGCAGGCAACGACCAGGGCTACGGCTACTATGATACGACCAACGGCGCGGTGGGCGACTACATCACCCGCACCGACGGATCACTGCTCTACCAACAGTTCGTGCCCGCCGGGAACATTCCCCCTACGGCCTACCAGGAGTCCTACTATCACACGGTCTGGGACAATATCGGCAGCACGACGGGACCCGGTCCTGGCTTCGACAACACCATCATCTCGGATACCCTGCACGATGCCGGGGCGGGCTTTCAGTGGAACCTGACCATACCGGCGAACGGCGCGGTCGAAGTGGCCGACACCGACCTGTTCAGCCCCCATGCCAGCCTCTGCGGCTCGTTCAGCGATGTGCCCTACGGCAGCTATTACTACGACTACGTCTATTATCTGGTCTGCCACACCATCATCAGCGGCTACCCCGATACGACGTTCCGCCCGAACAACAACACGACCCGCGGCCAACTGGCGAAGATTGTGTCGAATAGCGCGGCCTATAGCGACACAATCCCTTCGACCCAGCAGACCTTCCAGGACGTGCCGAACAGCAACGCCTTCTGGCTCTACACCGAACGGGTCTACGCGCATAGCGTGTTGAGCGGCTATCCCTGCGGCGGGGCGGGCGAACCCTGCGTCGCGCCGGGCAACCGGCCCTACTTCCGGCCCAACAACAACGTCACCCGCAGCCAACTGAGCAAGATCATCGCCAATGCCGCAGGCTTCACCGATGTGATCCCCTCCACCCAGCAGACCTTCCAGGATGTGCCGAACAGCGATTCCTTCTGGGTCTTTATCGAGCGCATGGCCGGGCGCGGGATCATCACCGGCTATCCGTGCGGCGGGGCGGGCGAACCCTGCGTCGCCCCCGGCAACCGGCCCTACTTCCGCGTGGGCAACTCGGCCACGCGCGGCCAGGTCAGCAAGATCGATAAGATCGCCTTCTTCGGCCCCTGATCGCGGTGACGGGCTATCGCTGCGGGAGCGTGGGTGGATAGCCCACCTGTGCTCCCGCCGGGATCACGGCTGATACAAACGTATGGGGCGTCCGGCGGACGCCCCATACGCATCAAGCTAAAAACACAGATGCAACCTAAGCTAATAGCAGCCGTATCGGTGAACTAACGGATGTTCTCATCCGGAGCATAGCGAAGGTAGGCTTGGTGGTCAGCGGTGCGGAGGCCACGATCCCGATCTTCGTTAACGATCGAGTGGCCCCAACAAGATCCTTCGCTGCGCTCCGGATGACATCACTGGACTATGCAACAGCCATACCGGAGCGATGGCCGCACTGTCTAGCAGCGAGCGGTGGCCCCGGATCAGAGCGGCCAGGGTGGGCCATGTCCGGGGTAAATAGTCTGGGCACCGGCGGCCCGGATCCGCGCCCAGCTCTGGTATGCCAGGTCTGCCGGATCCTGGGATACTATCGGCGGGGGGGTCAGGTCGCCGGTAAAGGCCACACCCTCATCAAGCACGAGCGTCACGCTGTCATCCGAGTGCCCTGGCGTAGGGATAATCGCGCCCTGGATCCCGATCCGCGCCAGAAACGCCCGACTTTCGTCGGCGCGGAGGATGATATTGTCCCCCGGCTCGATGGGGGTGTACCCATCCGTCGGCTTGACGTGGGTCAGGAGGAGCGGAATCGCCGCCACCTGGGTGTCCAGGACGAGGAGGCGTACCCCCAGCCGCTTGAGATCCTGGGCCAGCCCGGCATGGTCGGGGTGATAGTGGGTGGCTAACTGGTAGGGGATATCGGCCAGGGCAATGCCCATCCGCTTGCAGCTATGCTGCATGGTGGCGAGCGTGCCCGGCCAGCCGATATCCACCAGCAGGCGGGGGGCCGTGCCGGCAAGCACATAATAATTGGTCGAACGATACCCCACATTGACAATGTTCATCAGAGACCTCCAGGCAAGGCAGCGGACAGGTGTGGCGTCACTTATTCCCTATTCTACCCCAGAAGGGCCGCCGCCTGCGACCGTGCCCCGCCCTGGCAGGATGCGGTGCGGGCAGACAGCGCGGGCCACCGTCGTATATAATAGCAGCATGGTAAAGACGACACCGACCCCCACCGGACGATCCCGCCGATGAGCTACGCCGAGACGATTGCCGCCGCCCTGCACCTGCGCCCGCAGCAGATCGCCGCCACGATCGAATTACTGGACGGCGGCAACACCATCCCCTTTATCGCCCGCTACCGCAAGGAGCACACCGGCGGGGTGGACGAGGAGCAACTGCGCCAGATCGCCGCCGCGCTGGAGGGCGGGCGGGCACTGGATGCGCGGCGGGCCTCGATCCTGGCCGAAATCGAGCAGCAAGGCCAGCTCACCCCCGCGCTCCGCGAGCAGTTGCTGGCCGCCACGACCCGCACCGAACTTGAAGACCTCTACCAACCCTATAAGCCGCGCCGCCGCACCCGCGCCGGGATGGCCCGCGACAAAGGACTGGCCCCGCTGGCCGCGCTGATCGTCGCGCAGCCCCGCACCGCCCCCAGCCCCCACGACCTGGCCGCGCCGTTCCTGGGGCCAGCGGTGGCGAGCACCGACGAAGCCTGGGCGGGTGCGCGCGACATCGTTGCCGAGCAGATCAGCGACCATCCCCAGGTGCGGCGGATCACCCGCGAACGCGCGCTGCAATGGGGCACCCTTCAGGCCGAAAAGATCGAGAAGGCCGAGGATCCACGCGGCCTCTACCAGACCTATTATGCGTGGAATGGGCGGTTTGATCGGATCAAGTCTTATCAGGTGCTCGCCCTCAACCGGGGCGAGGCGGAAAAGGTGCTGCGGGTGCGCGTGGTCGTGCTGGAGCGCGACTGGCAAGCGGCCATCGCCACGGCCTTCCGCCCCGATCCCCGGTCGCCGCTGAGTGAACAACTCACCCTGACCATTGCCGACGCTGCCGAGCGGCTGTTGCTGCCCGCCATCGAGCGCGATGTGCGCCGCGCCCTCACCGAGCAGGCCGACACCCACGCCATCGGCGTCTTCGCCGCGAATCTGCGCGCCCTGTTGACCCAGCCGCCCCTGGCCGGCCAGACGGTCGGCGGCATTGATCCCGGCTTTCGCAGCGGGTGCAAAGTGGCGGTGGTGGACGCTACCGGCAAGCTGCTCGAAACCGCGACGATCTACCCCCACCCACCCCAGCAGCAGATGGCCGCCGCGCAACGCACCCTGCAAGGACTGGCCGAGCGCCACCACATCGCCCTGTGGGCCATCGGCAACGGCACGGCGTCCCGCGAGACCGAGCGCCTGGTGGCCGAGGTGATCCGCATGAGCCAGGCGGGGCACTATTTGATGGTCAGCGAGGCAGGCGCGAGCGTCTACAGCGCCAGCCCCCTGGCCCGCGCCGAACTGCCGGAACTGGATGTCACCATTCGCGGGGCCGTCTCCATCGCGCGGCGCATCCAGGACCCGCTGGCCGAACTGGTCAAGATCGACCCCCAGGCGATCGGGGTGGGCCTCTATCAGCACGATGTTGATCAGGGTAACCTGGCCCGCTCCCTGACCGAGGTGGTGGAGAGCGTGGTCAATTACGTCGGCGTGGACCTCAATACGGCCTCGCCCGCGCTACTGACCTACGTGTCGGGAGTCGGGCCGAAACTGGCCGAGCGGATTGTCGCCTACCGCGACGCCAACGGGGGGTTTGCGAACCGGGCCACGTTGCGTAAAGTGCAGGGGCTGGGACCAAAAGCGTTCGAGCAGGCGGCGGGCTTCCTGCGCGTGCGCGGCGGGACCGAGCCGCTGGATGCCACAGCGATCCATCCCGAAAGCTATGAGGTGGCGCGGGGAGTGCTGCGGCAGGCGGGCATCACCGAGCGCACCCCCCCGGCGGCGCGCAAAGCAGCGATCGACACCCTGCGGGCGCAGCAGCCGCTGGAGCAGTTGGCGGCAACGCTGGGCACAGGCGTCCCGACCCTGGCCGATATCCTGGAGCAGCAGGCGCGTCCGGGCCGCGACCCACGCGAGGAATTGCCGACGCCGATCCTGCGGAGTGATGTGCTCGCACTAAGCGATCTGAAGCCCGGGCTGCAACTTCAGGGCACCGTGCGTAACGTGGTGGACTTCGGCGCATTCGTAGATATCGGGGTCAAGCACGACGGGCTACTCCACCGCAGCCAGCTACCGGCAGAGGTAACCCTCCACGTCGGCGACATCGTCAACGTCGAGATCCAGCAGGTCGAGGCGGAGCGAGG
>JBBSAN010000568.1:0-4976 GCA_038252265.1 Chloroflexia bacterium | reverse complement strand
GGTCGCGGGCGGCGGTCGCGGCCCGATCCGGCAGGGTGTCGGTAGCCAGCGCCCAATCGACGGCCTGGTACGCGCCATAGCCGACGCCGAGCGCGATCGCGAAGTACAAGATGGTGTTGAAGAGCGGGAGAAATGGGCCGGGCAGTGCCAGCCCGCGGGCGGCGACGAAGCCGAAGAAGACGAGCGCCATCAGCACGCCCGATCCATACACCAGCGGTTTTACGCCCCAGCCGGTCCGACAGCCGCCCGCCGAGCAGCGCCGCCAGTAGGGTCGTCAGCAGCAAGCCCAGATAGAGGCTGGTGGTGGCATTGACCACTTGGGAGGAGGGGATGCCGACGGCGTCCTGGAGAAAATACACCAGAAACGCTGAGCCGAGGCTGAAGCCCCAGGTCATCAGAAAACGGGTGATCCAGACCCAGGCGAAGTTGTGGTGGGCGTGCGGATTGATCCAGAGGCTACGCAGCCGCGCGGGCCAGGTGGGCGTGTGCGCTGCCGTCGCCTGGGGGATCTCGTGAACGCCGGTCAGGGTGAGGATCGTGCAGGCCCCCAGGACGAGGGCCAGAATCCCATAGACGGCTTGTTGCCCGCTGCGGGGCAGGAGACCGCTCGCGCCGACAGGCACCAGGATCGTCTGCGCGATGAGCAGGCCGCCGACCTGTCCCAGGACGGTCATGCCGACCAGCCAGCCGCTGGCCTGACCGCGTTGTGCGGACGGCACCCGGTCGGGGATCAGGCCCTGACAGGCGGCGAGGGCGGTGTTATAGCCTACCTGATGGAGCAGGTAGGCACTCCCGTAAATCAGCAGGCTCGACGGTGCGGCCATCCCCAATAAGCCGATCAGGGCCAGCCCTGTGCCGCCCAGGATGTAGGGGCGGCGGCGTCCGAAGCGCGAGGTGGCGTAGTCACTGGCGAGCCCCGCTCCAAGAGGGACGATCAGCGCCACGAACGATCCGGCGGCCAGCAGCCCCCCCAGCGCGCTGCTCTTTTGCGCCTCTACAACCGTCGGCCCCAGAGCTTGCTGCCGGAGCAGATCTTCGACTTGGAGCGGGACGATCAGGGCGAAGAGCGCGCCGGATACCGCGTACAAGCCCAACCACATGATGCTGAGCGGGACCAGGTGATACCAGCGGAGGGCGGGCGGGTCGGGGTGTTCGCTGTCGGGTGCGTCCGGTTGACCCGGAGGTTCAGGTAATTCCATATACGGTTGTCTCTCCTTGTTCGCGCAGGGGGGTCCTGGGGCGTGCGCTGCGCTGGGCGCGCGGGTACCCGGGGCGGCTGGCCGTGGACGAGATCCGGGAGAACAGTCTCGCCGTGGACAGCACCCTGCATCGCTCTACTGCAACAATCTGCGGACTACCGCGCCCTGGGGTACGGTCGCTCGGTCGTGTCCGGTGGGTTTTAGGGGGATTGACCCAGGCAGTTATCGCTTGTGGTAGGACCCCAACGGGCCGTGCGGCTCGATCCCTGTCCAGCGCTGCGGCGGGGCGGCGGGGTCATGACGGGACCCCCGCTCCTAGGTCCAGGACTTCGGCCCCGGCGGCCCCCACCCACGAGTAATGCGGTGAGGTGCTATCACATACCCCCAGATTGCCCGCTAGCGCCGCCAGGGGCGGCGGGACGGGTAGCGTTGGCATATGCCGGGGGTCGGCCAGGATGGTGCGTGCACCATCGCAGCCCGGTGCGGGGCAGGCGGTGGGGTTGGGTACGGGGGCCGCTGCGGCGCCGCCGGATCCCGTCCCGTCGGCTGCTACAGTAGCCCCCGGCCCATCAGCGGTGCTCGCGGCGCTCGCGGGTCGCCGGGTCGGCGTAGGGCGGGACACAGGCGGGCGGGATGGGGTGGCGGGGGTTGGCCGCGCTGCGGGATCGCGGGAGCGTGTCCCGGTCATCTGACGCTGATGGTGCAGTCGACGATACAGCGTTTGCACCTCCAGCCCGAGTTCGGCTGCCAGGGCGGTCAGCGCCCCATAGGGCAGTGGCTCCGGCAGCGTCGTGAGCGCAGCATCGATCATGCTCCAATCACGCCCGCGCCGTCCGCGTCGGGGGGGTGCCGGCACCCCCCCGGCATAGTAGCCCGTGAGTAGGCGCGCGACATCGAGCTGTCCATCCGGATCATAACCGAGAATCGGGGTGACGGTCATGGGTGTACTCCTGCGTCGGGGTGGCGCCACCCCGGTGTTTAACCGCTTTTGGCGGTGCTATTTCCTCTGGCTTTCACCAGGGGGATCCAGCGCCCCTCGTCAACAGATTCCGCAAAAGCCTGGCCGAAGCGGATAGAACAAGTCAGATGATCAAAACGTTTCACTACCGTCTCTATCCCACCAAAGCCCAAGCTCACCAGCTACTGGGGATGCTCGAGTTGTGCCGCCAACTCTACAACGCCGCGCTCCACCAACGCCGCGAGGCGTACCGGCTGGCTGGAAAGGCCCTGTCCTATCAAGACCAGCAAAACGAATTGCCCCTCCTCAAAGCCGAGTGCCCGGAGTACCGTGCCGTCCATAGCCTGGTGCTGCAAGACGTGCTGCACCGGCTCGACAAGGCGTTCGCTGCATTTTTCCGCCGCGTCAAAGCGGGGACCAAGCCCGGCTACCCTCGGTTTCGGGGCAAGGACCGCTACCACAGCCTGACCTACGCGCAGTACGGCAACGGGGCCAAGTTGGTCGGCACCCAGTTGCAACTGAGCAAGCTCGGCAGTGTCTCGGTGGTGGTGCATCGGCCTCTGGAAGGACTGCCTAAAACCGTAACGATCCGCCGCCGCGCCACCGGTAAGTGGTATGTGGCGATCACGTGTGAGTGGGAACCGACCCCGCTGCCGCCCAGCCCAGAGCCGATCGGGCTGGATGTCGGATTGCACAGCTTTGTCACCCTCAGCACCGGCGAAGCCATCAAGAACCCCCGGTTTTTCCGACAAGAAGAATCGGCCCTGGCCAAAGTCCAGCGCCGCCACAGCAAATTGGCGCTGGGGAGCCGCGCGCGGCGCAAGCACCGTAAAGCGGTGGCACGGGTCCATGAGCGGGTGCGCTGCAAGCGGGAAAATCACGCGCAGCAACACAGTCGGCACATTGTCAACCGCTATCAAATGATAGCAATCGAAGCGTTGAACATCACGGCGTTGGTGCAAAATCATTGTCTGGCCAAGAGCATTCATGACGCGGCGTGGAAGCAGTTTCGCGAGTATTTGGTGTACAAGGCAGCATGGGCCGGTCGCCAATTCGTCGCGGTGAACCCGGCCTACACCAGCCAGGACTGCCACAGTTGCGGGCACCGCCAGCCGATGCCGCTGGCCGAGCGGATATTTCGTTGTCCGGGTTGTGACATGGTCCTGGACCGTGACCATAATGCGGCCCTGAACATTCTTGCTCGTGGATTAGCGAGCATCGGTAGCCAATCCGTAGAAGCCCCTCGCGTTAGCGATGGGGAGTAATCACTCTAAATAACTGCTCAAGGTACCTAATTGCCGAGTTGTCCGTAAGCGAATTAAGGCCGCGTCCTCGATCTGTCGGATGCGCTCTCGCGACAGGCCGCCGAGCCGGTGGCCTACATCTGCTAAGGTGTATTCCCGCCCATCCTCCAACCCATACCGTAGCCGAAGGACCTGCTGCTCCCGCGTGGTCAGGACAGTATCTAGTAGCGCTTGCACATCCTGCCGCAGCATCTGCTGGTTGATCGTCGTGGCCGGGTCGCTGTCGGCCTGGGTCGCTGCGATCTGGTGGCCCTGCGTCCACTCCTCGTCCTCGTTGAGCGGAGCATCGAGCGAATCCGGGTTCTGGAACGCGATGTCCCACAGGTGCTGGACCCGGGCGGGCGGGATACCCAGTCGCTGGGCCAGTTCGGCATCGGTGGGCGGCCGGCCCAGCGCCTGCTGGAGCGCGGCCTCTGCCGCCAGCAAGCGGGTGACCTGCTCGATCATGTGCACCGGGAGGCGGATGGTCCGTCCCTGGTCGGCCAGCCCGCGGGTGATCCCCTGGCGAATCCACCATGTCGCATAGGTGGAAAACTTGTAACCCCGTTCTGGAGCGAAGCGCTCGACGGCGCGCATCAAGCCTAAATTGCCTTCCTGCACCAGGTCGAGCAGGGCCAGGCCCCGGTCCGCGTATTTTTTCGCGATGCTCACGACCAGCCGCAGGTTGGCGGTAATTAGGTGCTGGCGGGCGATCTGGCCGCGCGCGGCGATGACTTCGAGGGCGGTCCGGACGGCCGCCGGTTGTTCGGGCGCGGCCGTGAGCTGCGCCGCTGCGGCCCGCCCACGGGTGACCGTAAACGCGAGCGCTAACTCGTCAGGGGGCGTTAAGAGGGGCGTCTGGCCGATCTCGGCGAAATACCGGTCGACGTCCGACCCGGTGGCCGGAGCCACCGGAGATAGCACAGTCGGTTTCATGCGGGTTACCTCAGATCCTTTAAGCTTTCGTGGTTTGCGGTGAATGCCTCAGGAGTGGGTCGGGTCCGGTGTGGCCCCAGGCAGGTCCCTACGCAGGCCCTACATAGTTAAGATTTCCTCCAGAAATGTTCGACCGGATCGTCCCTTGCCCACTCGGGGATCTCCTTTGGGCTGCTCCACGGACCACCCTCAAAATTCATGATCCACGTAGTACTTAATCCCCACAATGAGTGCTCAGCGGAATTCTGATCATCATCCCAGCCCCCCGCTCACCGAGCGGCTGTAGCGTCCACCAATCTTTGTGCTGGGTTCACGCGTTTTTGCGCTGTGGTTCACGCGTTTTTGCCCCTGCCTGATTCTTCTCGGTAGCTGGGCGGGCAACCGTGGTCATGCCGCCCACCGCGCTATCAGCGCTTGCATCTCTTTCGACCGCCGCCCCCGGTGTTTGGGCGGCTGCCCGCGTGCCGGCGGCACTCGATGGGTGAGCAACTCCTCCACCGTCCAGCAATGATCCGTCAGCCCCGCCGCCATCGCCGGGGTGCGCTGCTGCTGGGCCGTGGTCAGGCTGGCCTGGACGGTGCAGAAATTGTACACCGTGCC
>JBBSAN010000567.1:0-4995 GCA_038252265.1 Chloroflexia bacterium | reverse complement strand
GCTCTACATCCTGAGCCTGGGCAGCCAGCAGGCCAATCGCCACGTTCACTGGCATGTGGCCCCGCTGCCTGCGGGCATCCCGTTCGCGCAACAGCAGCTTGGGGCCTTGCACATCGGCCAGGGCGTGATCCTGCTGGCGGATGACGCGATGGCGGCATTGGCCGGGCAGATCCGGCAGGCATTGGCGGAGGTCGCGTGATGGAGATTTTTGAGCGGGTCGAGGGTTTTCTGCGCTGTGACTATATGGTCGGCTCCCCGGTCGAGATCATCTTCCCGCCGCACCTATGGAGCATACCGTCGGGCGAGGTCTACCATTATCATCCCTTCCATGAATATTACGTAGTTATTGCGGGCCGCGGGCGGCTGCTGGTTGAGGGGGCCGAGGTTCCGATGGAGGCCGAGACGGTGGTGATGGTCGCCCCTGGCGAGCGCCACCGTGTGATCTGGGTGGACCCCGATCAGGGCATTCGCTGGATCGTGGTCAAAGAGCAATCGCGCGCGGACGGCAAGTTTATTGTCCCAGAGCCGGATGCAATAGTAAGGCAGGTGCGCTGATGGATAGCGGCAAATTTTCGGGTCGCCCGGTCGGCGGCGGCGACCCCACCCAGACCCGCACCCGCATCCTCGACGCGGCGACCGAGGTCTTTGCCGACCACGGCTACCACGAGGGCGCGGTCGAAGATATCGCCCGCCGCTCTGACACGTCGAAGGGGACGATCTACTTTCACTTCACCAATAAGCAGACCCTGTTCCTCTCGCTGACCGACCACCTGGTGAGCCAGTTGCTGGACGAGGTAGAGGAACGGATTAACGAACAACCGGTGGGCGTGGCCCGCGTCAAGACCGCCGTCGAAACGACGCTGGGTATTTTCTCGCGCCATCGCCTGCTTGCCAAAATCCTGCTGGTGGACGTGGCCGGGCTGGGCCGCCTGGGCGATCACCGCCTGCTCGACATCCATGCCCGCATCGCCGCGAGCATCGCCCGGCAACTCGACGCGCTCCAGGCCGTCGGCACCATTGGCCCGCTGGACACGGACCTGACCGCCACCGTCTGGCTGGGTGCGATCAACGAAATCGTCGTTCGCTGGCTCTACACCGGCCAGCCCGACCCGCTGGAACGCGCCATCCCGGCACTGACCCGGCTGCTGCTACAGAGTATCGGTTTGCGTGAGCTGTCAACAGATTATGAAACGGATTAAGCGGATTCTTGTCCCGGCACCGTCCGCATCACGTTTCACGTTTCACGTTTCACGCTTTGAATGAGGTAAGGAACATGCTCGCAACTTTGAATGTCCCTGTGGACGCCCCGGCGCTAGCCGCTGCGCTGCCGCCCTACTGGCGGGCCAGCCGCCAGTTTCAGCCCGAAGATACCGTGGTCACGGTCAACGGCGTCGGCATTGGCGGGCCGCAACTGGCGATGATCGCCGGGCCGTGCGCGGTGGAGAGCCGCACCCAGACCCTGGAAATCGCCGAGATGCTCTCGCAGATGGGCGTGCGCATCCTGCGCGGCGGAGCCTACAAGCCGCGCACCTCGCCCTACGCCTTCAAGGGGCTGGGCCAGCCGGGGCTGGAGATTCTGGCCGAGGCGGGGCGGCGTTACGGCATGGCGGTGATTACCGAGGTGATGACCCCGGAAGAGTTGCCCCGCGTGGCCGAAGTGGCCGACATTTTACAGGTCGGGTCGCGCAACATGCAGAACTACCGGCTGCTCGAAGCGGTGGGGCAGCAGCCCAAGCCGGTCTTGCTCAAGCGCGGCATGAGTGCCACCATCGAAGAATGGCTCCTCGCCGCCGAGTATATCCTGGCCGAGGGCAACACCCAGGTGATGCTTTGCGAACGCGGTATCCGCACCTTTGAACCGGCGACCCGCTTCACCTTCGACATCAACGCGATCCCGCTGTTGAAGCAGTTGACCCACCTGCCGGTTATTGCCGACCCCAGCCACGCCACCGGCCACGCGGCGATGGTGGCGGCGGTGGCGCGCGGTGCGATCGCCGCCGGGGCCGACGGCCTGATCGTGGAAGTCCACAATCACCCCGAACGCGCCCTGTCCGACGGCCCCCAGCAGTTGCTCCCCGCCGAGATGGCGACGCTGTTGGATGATCTGCGGGCGCTCGCCCCCATTGTGCGGCGGACGATGTAGCGAGTTGCGAGTTGCGAGTTGCGAGTTGCGAGTGGGACTGGGGCGACAATTATGGATTACACTTCACGCACTACGCAGTGAACGAAACGTGAGATAGGGATGAAGCTTTACCAGTTTGGGCCGGAAGTCGGGCGGCAGATCACGCATTTTGAGAGCAATTTTGTGATGACGCCGCTGGTGCGGATTGCCGCCGCTGGGCCGGACGGCACGACCGGCGGGGTGGACACGGCGGCGGCAGCGGGGGCCTGGGTGGCGCGACCTGGCGTGCGCGTTGGCGCGATGCATATCGGGCCGGGTGGGGTGGTCGGGTTTCATCAGGCCACCGTGCCGCAATTGTTCGTCGTGGTGGCGGGCGAGGGCTGGGTGCGTGGGCCGGAAGCGACCCGCACGCCGATCCGCCCCAACCAGGCCGCCTTCTGGACGGCAGGCGAGTGGCACGAGTCGGGTAGCGATACCGGAATGACCGCCCTCGCCATCGAGGGGGAGGGTGTGGACCCGACCCAGTTTATGAGTGAAATTAGCGAACCGGAGCAGGTGAAATGATGACTCTGGATTATGTGACCACGGTGCCTGCGCATCTGGTCGAGCACTTGGGGGCCGGGGCGGCGCGGGCACGGGCACAGCGTGGCCCGGTGCTGGTCAGCCTGACCGAGCGGGTGCCCTGGCAGGACGCTGTGGCGTTCTTCGAGCGCGGGCAGGGGGTGGCCCCCGACGGGGTGTTCTGGGAGCAGCCACGGGCCGGGTGGGCACTGGCCGGGGTCGGCGTGGCGCAAACGCTCACCGCCACCGGTCCCGACCGCTTCGCCCGTATTGATGCGGCCTGGCGCGATCTGCTGGCCGGAGCGTTGCTGGCCGGGGACGATCCGGCGGGGGCGGGGCCAGTCCTGCTGGGCGGCTTCGCCTTCGATCCGGAACACCCGGCCACGCCATTGTGGGATGGGTTCCCCGAGGCGCTGATGGTGCTGCCCCGCTTCCTGCTGCGCAGCACGGCTACCGAGTCGTGGCTGACCACCAGCCTGCTCCTCTGGCCCGACAGCGACCCCGCCGCCGAAGCGGGCACGCTGGCCCACGAGCGCACCTGGCTGCTCGGCGCAGAATTCCCGGATCAGTCAATCCACAATCCGCAAGCCACCCTCCGCATTCACGATGTGCGGCCTGCCGCGGAATGGGCGGCGACGGTGGGGGCGGCAGCGGCGGATATTCGCGCCGGGCGGCTGGACAAGGTCGTGCTGGCCCGCGAAGTAGCCGTGGAAAGCGATCACCCGTTCACCGTGGGGACCACGCTGCGCCACCTGCGCGCCGGGTATCCCGCGTGCTATGTGTTTGCGGTGGCGCGAGGGGACCGCTGCTTCCTGGGGGCCAGCCCCGAACGGCTGGTCCAGGCAACGGGCGGGCAGGTGCAGGTGACGTGTCTGGCCGGGTCCACGGCGCGGGGCACCACTCCCGACGATGATGCGCGGCTAGGGGCCGAATTGCTGGCGAGCACGAAGAACCGCCACGAGCACGCCCTGGTCGCCGCCATGCTCAAGGAGGCGCTGGCCGAGGTCTGTGTAGATGTGGCGATCCCCGTTGCCCCGCAGTTGCTCAAACTGGCGAACGTGCAGCACCTCTACACCCCGATCACGGCGCGGCTGCCCCGTGGCGGGCGCTTACTGGACCTCGTCGCCCGGCTGCATCCCACCCCGGCGGTGGGCGGCACGCCCCGCGAACCGGCCCTGGCCTGGATCCGCGCCCACGAGGGGCTGGATCGCGGCTGGTATGCCGCCCCGGTGGGCTGGCTTGACGCGACGGGCGACGGCGAGTTTGCCGTGGCGCTACGCTCCGGCCTGATCGACGGCGCGACCGCCCACCTCTTCGCCGGGTGCGGCATCGTCGGCGACTCCGACCCCACTGCCGAAGTGGCCGAGTCGCGCCTGAAGCTGCGCCCGATGTTGAGCGCGCTAGCAGCGAGCAACGAGCAGCGAGCAGCGGGTGATCTACCTAATCACTCGCAACTCGCAACTCGCAACTCGCAACCAACGCCATGACGAACGAACAAACTCTATGGGCCTACGTCGGCGCGTTTGCCGACGAACTGGTGCGGCAAGGGGTGCAGCACGCGGTGATCTGCCCCGGCTCACGCTCCACGCCGCTGGCGCTGATGCTGGCCCGGCAGGAAGGACTGCGGATCTGGACCCTGGTGGACGAGCGGTCGGCCAGCTTCTTCGCGTTGGGGCTGGCGAAGGCATCCGGCAAGCCGGTGGCGCTGGTCTGCACATCGGGCACGGCGGCGGCCAACTTCTTCCCCGCTGTGGTCGAGGCGCACTATGCCCGCGTGCCCTTGCTGGTCCTCACCGCCGACCGCCCGCACGAATTGCGCGATGTCGGCGCACCCCAGGCCATTGATCAGGTGCGGCTCTACGGCGTCCACGCCAAATGGTTCATGGATATGGCCCTACCCGAAGCCACCCCGGAGGCCCTGCGCTACGTCCGCACGGTGGCAGGCCGAGCGGTGGCGACGGCCCAGAGCGGCCCGGCTGGCCCGGTGCATCTCAACTTTCCGTTTCGTGAGCCATTGGTGCCGGTCCCGCCGGACGTTACGCCGCCTGCGTTCCGCCCGCTCGATCAGGCATATGTTGAGGCAACGGCTGCGCCGCGCGCGCCCCAGCCGGACTTGGTCAATACCCTGGCGGCGGAACTGGCGCGTATCGAGTGCGGTCTGATCATCTGCGGGCCGCAGGATGACCCGGCGCTGGCCCCGGTGGTCGCGCAACTAGGCCGGGCGCTGGGCTGGCCGGTGTTGGCCGACGCGCTGTCGGGCGTGCGCTGTGGCCCGCACGACAGCGCGTCGGTGGTGGACGCTTACGATGCGT
>JBBSAN010000566.1:0-4996 GCA_038252265.1 Chloroflexia bacterium | reverse complement strand
CCATCATCACGAGATTATACGGCCAGTAGCCGGGGATGCTGATCGCTTCCATGAACTCATCGTAGAAAGGGACATGCTGCCCCGACACGACCGGGGCGAGGGTCGCGTTCTGGATCGCTTCGGTGATCGGCACGTCAAAACTCAACGGGTTCAGCCCGCGGATGAAAACGGCCATCACCCCGAACAGCGCAAAGGCGCTCAAGGTGAACCCGACGGCGGCAGCCCCGCGGATGATCGCGCTGCGGTGCTTCTGCTTTTCTTCTTGCAGGGTCGGCAGGCGCTGGGCGGCCTGGGCCGGGGTGGCGGCGGGTTGCAGCCCCCCTGGAATATTGCTTGCCATAGACTGGTCCTCGTGACGCTAAGATGTGGCCGCGCGCCCGCTTCCATACTTCTATACTTCCATACTACCAGTTGCTAAGAGCAAAAACAATACCATGCCTGGTTGACGCTGGCGCAGGCGTGTGCTACCATAAGACGAGATCACGCGGAGATTGGATGCGGCCCACTCCTGGCAATGATGAGGTAATCCTGGTTGGGACAACAACGTGTATCCAATTCCATCGTGCGCCGGGTGCTGGCGGGCTGGGTCGCCGCGTTTACCCGCCCGCGCATCGCTACCTTTACGGCCCTGGTCGCCGGGGCAAGCTGGACCGGGGTGCTGGTCAGCTTGCTGCTGGCCGGAGGGATCGCGGGCCTGCTGCGGGCGGCGGGCAGCGGCGCGACCGACCAGGGGCCGGTCGAGTCCTTCTTTTCGGGCATCATCTCCGACTGGGTCTTCTTCTGTATCGAGGCGGCTTACTTGCTTGTGGTGACCGGCCTGCTCAGCAAACCCCGGCAGCAGCAACAACAGGTTTATGCGCTGGCGCTGTTCTGGCCGCTGCTGAATATCGGGCCGAACCTGCTGATCGCCGGGGGCAGCCTGAGCTGGCTCGGCACGCTCCTCTGGCTCCCGGCGGTTTTCTATGGCCTGTTTCTCACCTACCGGGTGGTGCAGGCTGTGCCCGGTGTGTCATCGCAGCGTGCCCGGTTCCTGCTGGGGGTGCCGGTCATCGTACTCATCCTCCTGGGGCTGCTGATTTTCGGGCTGCTCACCCTGCTGTCGGGCAACATCAACACGCTTCAGAATCAGTAGCCTGCGGGCCGAGTCTGGGGGCCGAGTCATGTTCAAAATTGCGGTAGTCCAGGCTGCGCCGGTGTTCCTGAACCGTGACGCGACGGTGGCGAAGGCCTGTGCCCTGATTGCCGAGGCGGGACAGGCGGGGGCGCGCCTGATCGTGCTGCCCGAGTCGTTCATCCCCACCTATCCTGATTGGGTCTGGGCTATCCCGGCGGGCGAAGCCGGGCTACTGGCCGACCTGTATGCCCGGTTTCTGGACCAGTCGGTGACAGTGCCCGGCCCGGCCACGGCGGCGCTGTGCGCGGCAGCGCGGGCGGCGGGGGCCTGTGTGGTCGTCGGCATCAGCGAGCGCAACAGCGAGGCCAGCGGCACCAGTCTTTATAATTCGCTGCTCTATATCGGCCCTGACGGGCAGATCCTGGGCAAGCATCGCAAGCTGGTGCCCACCGGAGGCGAGCGCCTGGTCTGGGCGCAGGGTGACGGCAGCACACTGGCGGCCTATGACACCCCGATCGGGCGGCTTGGCGGCTTGATCTGCTGGGAGAATTATATGCCGCTGGCCCGCTATGCGCTCTATGCCTGGGGGGTGCAGTTCTATGCCGCTGCTACCTGGGACCGGGGTGAGCCATGGCTTTCGACCATCCGCCACATCGCCAAAGAGGGCCGGGTCTATGTGCTCAGCGCCGGGATCGCCCTGCGCCGCGATGATATCCCTGCCACAGAGGCGTTCAAAGCGCGCTACTACGGGGACGCGGGCGAGTGGATCAACAGTGGCGACAGCGCCATTGTGGACCCCGACGGGCAGTTCGTGGCCGGGCCGCTCCGCGAGGCGGAGGGCATTCTCTACGCCGAGGTCGATCCGGCCCGCATGAACGGCCCGCGCTGGATGCTGGATGTGGCCGGGCACTATGCCCGCCCCGATGTCTTCGAACTGATCATCCACACCGCCGCCCACCCGATGCTCTCCGTGCGTCCTGCGCCTCCGATAGATGAGACGCCTCCCACTTCATGACAACCCCCACTCTCACTCACCAACCCCCAACCCCCAACCCCCCACCCCCAACCGTCCGTCGCTCCGATGGCCTGGCGCTGGCGATCCTGGCGGCGGGGGTCTTCCTGGCCGCGCTGGACCAGACGGTCGTCGTGACCGTGCTCTATAAGGTCCAGCAGGACTACAACATCCCGGCCACCCAGTTCGACCAACTGGCCTGGGTAGTCACCGCCTACCTGCTGGGCTATACCGTGACGCTGCCGCTGATGGGCCGGGTGGCCGACGTGTGGGGGCGCAAGTGGGTCTTTTTGGGCTGCCTGGGCGTGTTCATGGTCGGCTCGGTGCTGGCGGCGCTTTCGCCCTCGGTCGAGGGGTTGATCGCCGCGCGGGTGGTGCAGGCGGTCGGCGGCGGGGCGCTCTTGCCGGTGGGCATCGCCATGACCCGCTCGCTCCAGGTGCGTGGGGGGCGAACCTTCGCCCTGGGCCTGCTGGGGGCGGCAGCCGAAGCCGGGAGCGTGATGGGGCCGCTGTGGGGCGCGCTGGTCATCGCGGGGTTGACCGATTGGCGGGCCATTTTCTGGCTCAACGTGCCGTTGAGCGTGGGGATCGCCGGAGCGGTGCTTTTGTTGCCCGCGCAGCCGCGCCTCCGCGAAGCGATTGATTGGTCCGGCGCGGCGTTGCTCAGCGGTGGGTTGCTGGCGCTGGCGCTCGGCTTCTCCTCCTCGGCCTCCACCCAGGCGCTGGCGGGCATCGTCCCCGGCGAACAGGCGCAGGTGTCCACCCAGCCGCCCTGGCAAGCTCCGGCCCTGTTGGTCGGCGCGCTGGTCTTGCTCCTCGCGTTCGTCTGGTGGGAACGGCGGGCAGCGGCTCCGCTGGTGCCGTTGCGGCTGTTCGCCCGGCCCGCTTTCAGTCGGGCGAACGCGACCAACTTCCTGGTCGGCGCGGCCTTGCTCCTGGCGATGGTCGATATCCCCCTGCTGGTGGACAGCGTGCGCGACGGCACTGCCGTGGATGGCGCGCTGATGCTGGGGCGGATGACGCTGCTGATCCCGGTCGGGGCGCTGATCGGCGGTGCCCTGGCCGACCGGGTGGGCGACCGGCTCCTGACGGTGGTGGGGCTGGCCTGCTGCGTGGTCGGCTTCTGGCTGATGAGCCACTGGGCGCTGGCCGAGCCAGAAGGCGGGATGACCGTCCATCTGGCCCTGACCGGCTTCGGCTTCGGTCTGATCATCGCTCCGATCACCGCTACGGCGCTGGGCTGGGTCCGCGCCACGCAGGCCGGGCTGGCCGCCGCGCTGATCAACACTGCTCGCATGATCGGCGCACTGCTGGGCCTGTCCATTTTCTCGGCCTGGGGGCTGGAACTGTTCAAGAACTTGATGGCCCCGTATAAGGCCACCGACTACATTGACAAGCCCGATGCCTATACGGCGCTGGTGAAAGCCGCCGGACTCCAGGTCTACACCGCCGGCTTCCTGGTCGCCGCGATCATTTGCGCCGTCGCCCTCCTGCCCGCGCTCGGCCTGCGCCGCCCCTCCCCGGCCCAGGCCACCGCGCTTGCCGGGGAAACGGTGTTGGCGGGGGACGATGCGTGAAACGTGAAACGTGAAACGTGAAACGTGAAACGTGATGCGTGAGATTGCTTTACCTCGTACCTCGTACCTCGTACCTCAAACCTCAAACCTCAAACCTCAAACCTCAAACTTCATCCCCTCGTACTCCATCCGCCGCGCCGTATCCCGCGCCACGTCGGTGCCCAGCAGGCGGGCTACCACATGCAGCGCCATATCAATCCCGGCGGACACCCCTGCCGAGGTGATGATCCGCCCGGCATCGACCCAGCGGCGGTCGTCGCGGACCTGCACGGCGGGATGGGTCTGGCGCAGGCGGTCGATGCTCGCCCAGTGGGTCGTTGCCTCGCGCCCGTCGAGTAACCCTCGCGCCGCCAGCAGAAATGCCCCGGTGCAGACCGAGGTCGTCAGCGCCGTCTGCCGGTCCTGCGCCGCGATCCAGTCCAGCAGCCGATCATTGTGCGCCTCACGCCGGGTGCCCCAGCCGCCCGGCACCACCAGAATGTCCAGCGGGGGATGGTCGTCAATCGTGTGGTGCGGCAGGACCAGCAACCCGCCCCGGCAGGTGACCGTCGCCGCCTGCTCGGCAATAGTAAGCACCTGGAAGGGCCGTGCCGTATCGTCCTGCCCGTCCTGCCCCGGTGTCTGCGTGGTGGCGAACACCTCGAACGGCCCGCAAAAGTCGAGCACCTCGACATCGTCAAAGATCAGGATGCCCACGGTTTGTTGGGTCATGGCTCTTGTCTCCTCTAAGCTGTTTGAAGCACGAAAACACGAAACGACGAAACGCACGAAACGAAAAGACGAAGGCCGCGAAATAGCGCATCCGTTTAATCCGCTTCGTAATCCGTTGACAGCGTACGCATGGCGCAAACCAGGCGCTCTATGCTATAACAGATCAGTAAATCAGCGGCCAGGAGTACACAGGTATGAATGAGCTACAGGTCACATTTTTAGAGATGAGCCAGCAACCGGCGACCGTTGTGGCGCAGAAGCTGGCGGCGTTCCTCGCGCAGGCGCAGCATACGATTGATATCGCCGTCTACAATTTCCATCTGGTGGAGCCACAACGGGCGCTGGTGGTGAACGCGCTTAAGGACCGGGCGGCGCACGGGGTGCAGATCCGGCTGGTCTACGACTCGGACACCGACTGGGAGAAGATCGCGCCGGGCAACTCCGCCCCACCGTCGGAAACGGTCGCCTTTGTCCAGAGCCTCGGCTTCCCGGCCCAGCGCATCGCCGATCCGTGCTGCCTCATGCACCACAAGTATATTGTACTTGATGCCGGGACGCCCCAGGCCCAGGTCTGGACCGGCT
>JBBSAN010000565.1:0-5007 GCA_038252265.1 Chloroflexia bacterium | reverse complement strand
TTGCCTACGCTCGGCGATGGATACCGCGGGCGTCCAGGTCAGATCCAAATGGCGCGGGCCGTCGCCACTGCTATTGCCGCCCAGCGACCACTGCTGGTTGAAGGAGGCACTGGCGTGGGCAAGTCGCTAGCCTACCTGATCCCGGCCGCCCTGGCGGCGGCCACTAATGGCCAGCGAGTCTTGATCGCCACCAGCCACAAACACCTCCAGGATCAACTCCTGCGACAAGATCTACCGCGGGTTAATAGCCTGTTGACCCGGGCGGGCCTGCCCCCGGTCGCCGCCGTGACCCTGAAAGGGCTGGCCAATTATATCTGCCAGGTGGGCGTCGAGGAAACGGCCGGGGCGATCGACCAGCCCGTCGAATTCCCCCCGTTTGAGGAGTGGCTCGCCACGCCGGGCCATCATGGCGAGTTTGAAGAGATCCCGTTCACCCTCCCACCCGCCTTCCAGGCCCGCGTGAGCACGGATTCGCAAGAATGTCTCTATAAACGGTGCCCCCACTACACGACCTGCTGGGCCGTGGCCGCCCGGCAGCGCGCGGCGGCGGCCTCCATCGTCATCACCAATCACCTCTTGCTGGCACTGCATCTGGCCAACGGAGGGCAGATTCTCCCTGGTGACTACGACATCCTGATCATTGATGAAGCGCACGCCTTTGAGGAAGCGGCCACCCGGGCACTGGGGTGTGAGGTGTCGGGTGGGGCCCTACGCCGGGTGTTGCACAGTGCGCTGCTCCGCCACCACTGCGAGGCCCAAGATCTGGAGATGGCGCAAGCAGCACTGGATCGCGTAGATGCGCAGATCGTGCAGCGCCTCGCCGCGACAGCCGGGGGCCCGCAGCGCTTGGCCGGGCCATCGAGAGACGGGATCGATCTGGCGCGGGGCCTGACCGCGTTGGTCCGCCAGCTCCCGACCCGCCTCGCGTCGGTACCGGGCCTGCTCACCGATGGCAGTATGGACGGGCCGCCTGTCGCCCCACATGAGGCCGTCTTAGAACGGCTGCGTCGCCGTCTGGAAAGTGTCCAGGAGCGACTGCACTTCTGCGCCTGGGCCAGCGAAGCGAGCCATGTCTACTTTGCGGAAGCCACGGGCTCCGCCGAGGGGACGCGCCGTCCAGGGTGGACCCTCCTTGCCCAACCGGTCGAGGTGAGCCGCATCCTGGCCACGTGGTGGGCCCAGCAGCCGACGGTGATCTGTGCCAGCGCGACCCTGACCACCGGGCAGAACAGCTTCGCCTTTATGGCCGGGCGACTCGGCCTGTCCGCGGCCACGACCCTAACCGTCCCCTCGCCGTTCGATTACCCCGGTCGTGTACGGCTGGTCCTGACCCCAGTGGCAGGGCAGGATCAGGCGGGGCATGGCTATTACGAGGCGCTCGCCCGGTGTATGAGCGATCTGCTGGAAGCTGCCCCCGGCAAGGCGCTCTTGCTGTTCACCAGTAATCGCGCGCTGGAAGCCGTGTGGCAGCGGCTGGGGGCGGACCCGCGCCTCGGCGGATGGCGGTTGCTGCGGCAAGGCGCGGAGCCGACCGCCGTGCTGACGCACGCTCTGCGGTCGGCGGGCCCGGCGGAACGCGTCGCCGTCTGCGCGACCCGCAGCTGGTGGCAGGGTGTCGATGTGCCCGGGATGCGGCTGGTGGTGATCGACAAGTTGCCCTTTCCCCAGTTGGGCCACCCGCTCACCGAGGCGCGGCTGGCCGGCATCGAACAAAACGGCGGGAAATCCTTCCCCCATTATATGCTGCCCCAAGCCCTGATCACGTTCCGCCAAGGCATTGGCCGCCTGATGCGGACGGAGCGGGACTACGGGGCCGTGGCGGTCTGCGACGCCCGGCTCGATCAGCGCGCGTATGGTCGCCAGTTTGTGCAGGCGCTGCCGGCCCCCGTCCCGATCCTCCGCTCGGCGGCGGAACTCCGGGCCTGGATTGCGGCCATGGAACCCGCCGTGCTGGCCGGAGCCGTGCCGACTGGGCCGTGAAAATTAGATTGGGAGGTAGGGATCGAAGCCGGGGCGAGCCAGCGAGCAGCTGACCCCGGCCTCCCCGCCAACAGGCGGAGCCGGGCCGACCCCACTTCGACGCGGACATGGCCGACGATTTTATAGCCGGAGTGGTCGCCCCTCGACCAGAGAGGATTACCGTGTATGCTAGTAACGATTGCTGTATCACAAACAAAGAGGGTTCCCCCCGATCCGGCCTATGCGGTCGGGCGAATTAACGAAGCCACCGTATTTTTCGCTGTCAGCGATGCCACCACCCAGGTCTGTCAGGTATTTACCGGATCGACCCAGGAAGCAACCAGCCGCGCCTTTGCGTTGCAGTGGCTGGCCGCCCATTACGGAATCGGGTGCAGCGGCGACGCACCGCGTGATTGGGCGCGTGTCGAGGCGTGCTATGAAGCCGACGGCGCACTCTACTATGCCCTGGAAACGGTCGTACCCTGGCCCTGAGCTGGTTCGGCAGGTCTTACCTGCATGGGCTATGCGGCGTGCGGACTTGGCACCTAGAGAAAGGTTCGTCATGGAGGGTTGCGCACCCATGCCCGGTCGCCTCATCAACGCCAATACCTACTATATCACACAGAATATCGTTTTAATTGATCTCATATAACCAATATATACATCGTTACGCTCCATCCTGGTATTGAATTCGGGTGAATCTATATTCTTAAATTCTCGTTCATGAGGTTCACATCACTACATTTGCACTTTTCCAGCCGCATAGCCAATGGCCGGAGCAGATTGCAAGCATAGCGCCCTACAGGGTATAAGAAGGTTGCTAAGACCTATTCCGTACCCTGGAGGACGACTATGCCTACGCCTATTATATGTGCCGACCCGCGCTTGCGCCAGTTCGCTGCCCGCTTCCACTCCTGCTTCAGCAAGCCGCAAGCGCAGTACTTCGTCACCGTACTGCTGGCGCTGCTGCTCTGCCTGGAAGCGGCGACCTGCTCCAGCTTGCAGCGGGCCGTCTGCGTTGGCCGCTCCCTCGCGGGCCTCAGCCGCTTGCTGGCCCGCGCGCCCTGGTCCCCGGCGGCCGTCGCCGCAGTTTGGACCGCCCAGTTCCGTAGCCAACTCGCGCCCAGTATCCGCGCCGAAATCGCCCGCCGTTGCGCGGCACGCCCCGTGCGTCCGGGGCGGCCGCCCGTAACCCTGCTTACCGGTTACCTGGCGGGCGACGACTCGGTGTGCGCCAAGCCGCGGGCTCACCAGCCGGTGCGGGACGCCAACCCGACGCGCGTGCCACGCCCGATGGCCGCCCTCGGCCAGCACTATTCCAGCCCGGCGGGCATGCCGGTGCAAGGCCACGCTCTTGTGCTCACCCATTATATGCTGCTGGGGCGCGGCTGTCCGCAACAGCCCGCCCTCTATCGGCAAGAAGCCGAGTGCGCGCAACAGCAGGTGGCCTTCCAGAGTAAGATCGACCTGATGGCGGAGCAGATCTGCCGCTTTGTCCCCCCGGCGGGCACCGCGACCCACGTCTTGCTGGACAGTTGGTACGGGTGTAAACAACTTTGGAAGCTGGCGCGCACGCGCAGCTATCTGATCACGACAGGGCTGAAGAGCAATCGCTGGTTGTGGGTGGCGGACGCGCCGGGGGGTGGTCAGTGGCAGCGGCTGAATGACTATGCGGCCAGCTTGAGCGCGGCGGACTACCAGGAAGTGGCCTGGCCAAGTAGCAGCGGCGGGCATACCGTGTGGGTCCATGTGGTCCGCACGCGTGTGCGCAAGCTCTACACTTGCCAGGTGATTCTGGTGCGCGAGAGCTTGGACGGGCCGGTGAGCGGGGTACGCTACTGGGCATCGAGCGATGGGGCGGCCGATGCGGCGGGATTGGTGGCGCATATCGCGGCCCGCTGGGGGATCGAGGTGCTGATCGCTGACGTCAAAGAGTTGGGGCTGGACCACTACCAGGTGTTGAGCGCGGAGGGGATCGTGCGCTGGTGGACGCTGGTGCTGGCCGGGTACATCTTCTTGGAGGAGCAGCGGGCGCAGTTGGTGGAAGAACGCGGTGCCTACGTGACCATCGGCGCGACGCGGCGCGCCATGCAAGCGCGGCATCGGCGCAACCTGTTGGACTGGTTGTTCGTACGCTTTCAGCATGGGGACACGTCGGACGATTTAGCGCCCTTGCTGGCCGCCTGAGGCGCTTCAAGTAAAAACTGCAAATGTAGTGTCACATAATGACAGTGAAGATGTTACTAGATCCCTCTGTTAAATGCATTATTACAATGGTATAAGTTTAGACTCATGATACTGTTTACTTCGATTTACAGGACCAATTGGCTATTGACTCACCCACACTTCTCCTCTATACTCCCTCCGTAGTTCACTTTCGCACAAGATTGCTGAACCGTTCCCAGTGTCCACACACAGGAGGAGGTGTGTGGTTTAATGGGACGATACTGTACCCATCTGGCTTTCTGTCCATCCGCTCTTAGGACGCCCCTGGATGGACCTCAGACTACTACACTGCTAACGCTCGCTAACTATTCTTCATTGCTGAGGCGGTGCCCCGGCCTTCCGCCACGAGATATTATCTCGTGCCGCTAATTCCTGCCTGGTCTCAGATGCTGTAACTGTTCAGGATGAGGGCAGCACGCTTTCGCCCCGCAGCATGGCGGTGCACGCTCCCAGCGGCTCCAGACTTTTCGCCGCTAGACGCTGCGTCTTGGCACGGCGCACCGTTATGGTTGTGAAGGGAGTCTCCACATCATGGCTCGACTGCATCGGCGGCTATCGATTCTGTTGTTGCTGGCGTTGTTGGCGGGGTTGCTGCCGCAACGGTCAAGCCTGGCCGGTTCGACAAACGGGCCTGCGGGCACCGCGCCGGACGAGCATACTGCTGCCGCACCCCAGCTTACGGGAACGGTGGCACCCTCGCCCAGCCCGACCCCCACGCTGCCCCTGCTGTCCCCGAGTCCTCTCTCTACCGTTCCTCCACCATCGTCCACCCCCCTGCCGCCGCCCGCCACCACCTTCCCCTCCCCGACCCCGACGCCGAGC
>JBBSAN010000564.1:0-5011 GCA_038252265.1 Chloroflexia bacterium | reverse complement strand
GCGGGTGGGATGCACGGCGGTGGCGCTTGGTTCTGCGGGGGGCGCGGGGGTACTGGCGGCGGAGGCGCTCGTTACCGTTGGGGGGGCCACCAGCCGGGGGATGGGCGGGTTGGTCGGCGAGGGGGTTACGGGTGCCCTGCTGGCCGTGGTGGGCGGGGGCCGGGCGTTCGTTTGCTGCATGATCTCGCCCGCGACCAGGCTCAAGGCCAGCAGGATCAACACCCCGGCTAACATCAGTACCATGCCCCGGGTCTGGGGATCAGGACGCATACAATAACCCCTGCCGAATGTGGAGCGCGGAGTGTAGAGTGCGGAATAGAGAACGTTCGCTAGACTTCACAGGCAACCCTCAACCCTCTATCGTAATCCCCCAACCTCATCCCTCACACCTCACACCTCGTACCTCGTACCTCGTACCTCACACCTCAAACCTCGTACCTCGTACCTCAAACCTCAAACCTCAAACCGCGCCCCACGCCGGAGAGGGGGCATTCGTAGATGCGGCGCTCCGCACAAGTCCGCCCGTGGCAGTAGATCAGCCCCTGCTGCTGGCAGGCGGTGGTGATCGCCCCTTTGGCGCGGGGGCCAAAGACCTCGTCGCGCATGGCCCGCGTGATCTGGTTCTCCTCCAGCGGCGGATGGGTCTGATAGACGGCGGTAGCGGCCTCGCCTAGCGCGGGCTGGCCGGTCAGGCTGCCCCAGGCGATACAAAACGGGGCGACAATGTTCACCAGCATCTCGGCGGCGCGGTCGGCCCCGATCAGGTCCATGCCCCGGCGCGTGCTGCCCGCCCGGCCCGGCAACCGCCCGCCGAAATCGCTGTGCTCGGCCCAGAATCCGCCCGGCGCGGCCACCCGTAGCCGGGCTTGCCAGCGTGTCCGCACCGTCGCCGGGTCGGGGGCGGCGCTGGCGTCGGCCACAAAGCTGGCCGTCACCCCTTGCGGCAGGAGCCAGGTGAGCAGGTGGGCCAGCGCCGCCACCCGGCGGGCGGGCGCATTGGGCGGGCGCACCCCGGCGAACCGCCAGGGCAGGGGGCTGTGATCGGGCGCGCCGGGGGTGATCGCCGGTTGCACGCTGCGCCATTGCCGCGCCAGTTCGTCGGCCTGGGCGGCGCTTTCCCAGTCCAGGTCGCGGTCGCGCTGCCGCTGGCCCGGCAGCAGCCCGGCGGCTCCCAGCAGCGCGGCTTCGAGCATAGCCTGGCGGTCGGCGGCGGGCCGATCTGCCACCAATGCCGCCAACAACCGTACCGGCACGCGCGCCGCCAGCGCCCGGAACGGGGCGCGATTGGCGCTGTAGCCCAGCGCATCGCACAGCCCGGCGTAGAGGATCTGGTCGGCGGCGGCTTCGGCCTCATAGGCCGGGAGATCGGCCAGCGCCACGGTCAGATCGGCCTCGAACCGCGCCGCTTTCTCGGCCAGCCGGGCCAGCCCGGCCCGCTGGATCACCGCCTGGAGGTCGGCCACCGAGCGGCCTTGTGTGCGCTCCCAGCACGGCTCCTCCGACAGGTCGCCCAGCTCCGGTAGCGCCAGCGCCGCCAGTTCGCCGGGCGCGGCGGTCAGGTGGGGGGCCAGCACCAGCGTCGGCACGGTACGCCCGGCAGCCGTCACGGCGGGCCGCACCTCGTCCAGCGCCGTCACCCCGCGTGCGCCGCCGAGGGTGTAGACCACATGCAGCAGGACGTTATTGTAGGCCGGGTCGGTATGATGTCCGTGAGCGTACCAGTCGGCGGCGCGCAGATGCAATTCGATATCGCCCCGCTGCGGGCGTTCCGCGCCCACGCTGAGGATGGCGTTCTGGAAATCAGGGCCGGGACCGCCCATCCAGCGCCCCCGGTAGACAATCGCCACCGGTGCGCCCCGCGTGGTCCAGAACGGCCCGCGCAGGGGGCGCTGCGCGTTCCACACCGCAGCCAGCGTCCGCTCGTTCAGCGGCACCGCATCCGGGGCGGCTTCGGCCACCCCCAGCGCACGGCTTTGCGGTTCGGCAACAGACGGGCAGAGGCACATAGGGGTCAGACCGTGGGCGTTTCGGGGTCACGGATCCGCAGATCTCTACTCCGCACCAGGCTGTCGATCTGGCTGGCGGATACACTCAGACGGAAACGGGCGATCACATAGCTGCTGCGGACCCGGATCTCCTGGGCCAGCCGGGGCTGGGCCTGCAACTGCTCATTGACGAACGTGGCGAACAGCCGGTCCAGCGCTGTCGCCATATTGACAATGTCGGTGGCGATGGTTGACCAGGCCGCGCCCTCCAGCGTCTGCTGAATCGTGGTGCGGTCGGGTGCCCCACTCAGCAGGTCTTTGATGAATTCCTGCGTATCGATCGCCCCCTGATGCTGTTGGGCGGCCTGATCCAGCGTGCTGTAGTGGCCGCCCGCTTCCTGCTGGGCCTGCTGCACCAGGCGTTGGATCTCGATGCGATGATTATTTAAGAATTGCTCAACTTGGGTCTTAATGGGATCGGTCATGAGCAGCCCCCGGCCTGGTCGCGCCTATTGTCTGTCGCCAGTATATGAGTCCCTTGTTCCCCGGTCAACCCGGGCCGGTGGCCCTCCACCTGGCGTCATTATAGCACACCTTACCCTGCTGAGATCAAGTATAGCTCGACTATGCCCTGGTAACACACCCTGTCCGGTCGCCTAGCCTGGCCCCCCGCCTCGGCACGTATAAATCGCCCCACCCGGCAGGGCACGGGTGGGGCGGAAGCGCGGGCCACCGGGGCTGATTTGCTCGGGGCCAGGGCCAATACTGTTCAAATAAGCCGTTTGCTGCACCACAGAGAACACAGAGATCCCCTTCGCGTCTTTGCAAATCTTAGCGTCTTTGCGTTGTCGTCCCGTCTTATTTGAACAGTATTGAGGCTAGGACTGATTCAGACCTCTTCTGATTTCTAATTTCTGATTTCTGAACACTTGCCGATTGTGCGGCCAGGGCTGCTAACCGCGGTGTTGGCCGGAGCGCATGTTGTCAACCGCGTGTCCCCCAAGCCATCGCTTACATCCACCTGGGCGAGGCGCGGGTCAACCGGGCGCGGCTGGCGCAGGCGGCCCTCTGACCGAGGGCGGGCGGGGACGATTGCGCCGGGGATCGTAGGCGGGCTTGCTGTTTTCTTGCGCCGGAGCGGATATACTTGGTAGAAGTGTAAACGATAACAGACCCGCAGGCTGCCGGGGCAGCCGTCACCCCCAGGAAGAGGAGCTTTATTCATGGATTGGGATATCAGGGCCGCCTTCAGCGGTCAACGCACCTTTGGCGACGTGTTCGCCGGGGTGGAGAAGCGTGATCTGGTGGCGCTGGCCGAGGAGCTATACGCGCAGCTACAGGCGATGGTGGCCGGGGTGCCCGATGCCGGGGTCACGTTTGTGCCCCAGGATCCGGCGCTGGCCGACCCGAGCGAGGCGGGCTGGACGCTGGGCCATGTGGTCGTCCACGCGACGGCCACCACCGAGGAAAGCGCGGCGCGTGCCGCCATGCTGGCGCGGGGCGTGCCGACCGACGTGCGGCTGCGTTATGAGGTGCCCTGGGAAACGGTACAGACCCTGGCGCAAGTGACGGCCCGGATCGAGGAGAGCCTGCGCATGTGCCGGGGCTTCCTCCAGGCGTGGTCTGATGCGCCCCATCTCGACGTGGAGATTACCCCGTTCCCGCACGGCGGGCCACTCAACGCGATCGCCCTCCAGGGCATCGGGTTGGTCCACCTCCAGGCGCATCTGGGGCAGCTTCGGGAGATCGTGCGCCAGGCGCAGCCGGAATCGGAACCCAGCGGCGCGGCCAGCGGGCGGTAGACGCGGCAGGCGGCGGGCACAAAAAGGCGGGTGCCAACGCTATCCGGGCGAGGCACCCACGGAGGGTTGGGGCGGGCCAGGACCGCCGGTCCCGGCCTGCCGATTGGGGAGCTAGACGACCTGGACGCTGCGACTCCCTTCGGTGCTGTCCTCATTGCGCGGGAAGAGGAACTCTTCGTCGGGGTCCGCGATGATGTTGACGCGCAACTCCAGCGTGCCGAGGGCCAGGGCTTTGCCGTTCAGGTTGCTGATCGTGTCCTTTTCGCCCACGTCCAGCCGCTTCAAGTCGGCCCCGAAGAAGCCACCGGGGAAGAGGAACATCTCGTTCACCAGGCTACCGACCGCGAGGGCCGGGGCCGTGGGGTCGGCGCTGGCGCGAGCTGTGCCGGAGACCAGCGGGCTGGGCACGATCAGCTTGCCGATGTTCGGGTTCACCACGCGGACGTGGTAGCGGACGTTCGTCAGCGCGATACCATCCGGGGCCGCCGCGTTTTTGGCCTGGATATTGTAGGTGAATCCTTCGCCAGGGCTGAGCGCGTTGGGCACGTCGGGCACCAGGCTGGGGATCGTGCAAAGGACTTTGGTGTTCAGGTAAGTCTGGACCGCCGAGCGCAGGTCCGTAAGGGCAATCGCCATATGTAGGTTCCTTTTCTAGCGGCGCGCCCGTTGTCGTCGCGCCACATCGTATCGCTGAGGTAGCCCCGCCTGACCAACGCCGGGGCCGCCGATCTCTGGCGAGCAGCGGGCTGGGGTTTCAGGTGCCTGCCTGCCGGTCCCGCTGCTTCGCTCTGACCCTATCATAGCTGCCCGCCGCTACAGTCCACAATGCGAATTCGCGCCGTTCACTACAGGGGCGATACGAAGTTGGGACGAACACTACAGTGGAGAGGCGTGAAACGTGAAACGTGATGCGTGATGCGTATTGCGTGATGCGTGATGCGTGAATCTCGCGGCTCGTTCCTGACCCTAAACCTGCCGTAAGCCGAGCATAGTCTCGCAACCAACTGTAGGATATGGCTCTGCCCATTGATGGTCGAGGGTCCGAGAAGATCGGGGATGCCCCGACCATCAATGGGCAGAGCCCATCAGTGACAAGTTAAGGTTTTTCACCGCTTGTCAAGGTGGTGTTTTGGCGGTGGTTCCCCCGCGCTGGGGAGGCGGTTGCCACCCGAAGCGGATGTTTTGGGGCCAGGGGACCCAGGCCCCCTGGCAAGTGGGGAGCGG
>JBBSAN010000563.1:0-5023 GCA_038252265.1 Chloroflexia bacterium | reverse complement strand
GCTGCGCTCAGGATGACACCCTGGGTTTGGCACTGGCCTACTGCATTGCAGGCGTTTTCATCTTCGTCCCCTGGCCCGGAATGTGATATAGTACAGGGCGAGGACCGGGAGATCCGCTAAGGAGTAAATTTTGTGGCAGTAATGGCAGCGAGGTTGCAGGCGCGGCGGTTGGAGCCGGTCCGGTTCCACCCCCTGGCCGACCTCATCTTGACGATTTTGCTGGTCGGGCCGCTGGTCGGGCCGATCTTTCATGCCTGGGGCTGGCCGGTGCTGGAATGGCTCAACTGGCCGATCTACTTGCTGGGCGAGAATGTGTGCCCGCAGCCGATCTTCCGGCTGGAGTTTTTGGGCGCGCCGATGGTGGTCTGCTCGCGCTGCTGGGCCGCCGTGGGTGGGCTGTGGGTGATCCGGCTGGCCTATGGCCGCTGGGGGCGGGGCGTGAACTGGCGCACCTGGCTCATGGTGCCGGAGGGCGGGCGGGTCGCCCTGGCTCTGCTGCTGTTCACCCCGTGGGTGCTCGACATCGTGGCCTCGGACCTGGGCTGGTGGGCCAGCGACCACCCGATGATGATCCTGCTCGGCTTCGTCGGGGGCCTGGGGGCAGGGCAATTGATCCTGCCCTATGCGGTGCGGCGGTTGCGCCCTAGCGCCTAGCGACGGACAAAGAACGGGCCGGGAGGATTATCCTCCCGGCCCGTTCTGTTGTCTCGATGGGTTTCGCCTTTACGGCTGCTTGCCGCCGGGCAGCGGGGCCGGGCGGCTGGGAGAAGCGGGCGGCACCGGCAGCAGCACCACGGTATGGGCGGCCAGGGTGCGATCTTGCCCGGCCACCGAGGTGCCGAAGAGCAGCACCGGAGTATTCACCGCCGCCTCGCTTTGCGTGGCTCCGGCGAGGGCGCTGTCCACGTTCGCCAGGCGCTGGTAGGTGGCGCTGTCCAGTTGCACGGTCACCATGCCCCGGCCTGTGCTCACGAGGAGCGTGTTACCGTCCACCTTCTCGATCATCGCCTGGACAAACTTCTCGTCGGCCTGGGGCACCCAGATCAGCAGCGCGGTCGGGGTTCCGGCGGCGGCGGCGCTATCCGAGTCGCCGGGACGATCCCCGGTGGAGGTGGGCGCGCTGTGGGGCATCATCAGGCGGGTGGCGATCTGGACCTCGTCGCCCGGTTGCAGGGCGGCCAACGTGGCGAAGCCTTGCTTGATCACGATGGTGGCGGCGGTCGTCTGGAACTGCGCGGTGCGCCCGCTATCCAGGGCGACCGTCACCCCGACCTTATCCACAGCACTGATCAGGCCGTGGTTCGGCACGGTCGGGCGGGCTGCGTGCGGCTGATCCGGGGCGGCGGGGGCGGTGTTCGCGCCGCCAAGCTCGCGGACCAGCCGGGCGACGATCTGCCCGCCCGCCGGGCTGATGCCTTCGACATGCACAAACATGCCGGTGGTCAGACTGCTCATCGCCCCGGCCACCGGAGCGGCATTGCCGACCGCCACCTGGGTTTGCGCGGTCACGGTGACGTTGATCAGGCCCGTCGCTCCGTCTACGTTGAAGCCATCGGCGCGGGTGGCGAGGATTTTGCCGTCAACCATCACGCTGGAAGGGTCGGCGGGGGCGGTGGTGCCGCCGGGTTCATCCCCGACAGCATCCACGCTCGTGGCATGAGGGACGGCCTGGGCCGCCACCAGCAGCCCACTGCTCAGACCCAGCCCCAACAGCAAGGCGAGAGTCAAGAGCGCCGCCGCGCCGATGCCAATCATTTTTCTGATGTTCATTAAAATACCTCCTGCAAATAGGGAGAGGCGCGGATGCCGGGCCGCGAACTTCCTCTTCTTGGTTGATTATACCCTTATAACGTTCCGTGTGCCACGAAACCGGCTTTGTTTTGTAAAATGTTTGTAAAATGCAGCGACCGGCTACGGGGTGGGGGCGAGATCGGAGTGCTCGACCACGTGCTGCGGGCTATCCGGCGGGTCTTGGAGTGCGCGGCGCAAGAAGGCCGGGAAGACGCGCATTCCTTCCAGCGCCGCCAGATCGTGCCACTCGAAGATCAGTTGCGTCCCCTCGTCCTCGCGCACGAACGGGGCGCGGGCCGCCCGAAGCGGGGAGTCGGCGGGCAAGGTCATCAGAAAGTAGAAGCCCAGTTCGTGGTACGTTTTGTTGTCGTAGATGAAAAAGTTCTCCACTACCCAGAGCAGGCGCTCGACCTCTACGATGGTGTCCAACTCTTCCCGCATTTCGCGCCGGAGGCCGTCGGCCAGGGGTTCGCCCAGTTCGGCCCGCCCGCCGGGGAACGTCCAGAAATCTTCCCAGTCGGCATGGTGCACCAGCACCCGCCCACTGTCGTAGGCGACCCCGGCGACCCGGCATTGAAAGCGCCGCTCCCCCTCGTCAAACCGGATCAGGCGGCGCGGCAGCGCGTTGGTCTCAGGCAGTATCTCGGTCATCGCATCTCGCAGGGGTCAGGGGCCAGGGATCAGGGATCAGGGGTCAGGGGTCAGGGGTCAGATGTGGGCGCGAGCGCATTGATCCCTTAGTCCCGGCGTTGCAGATTCAGGTGTTCGGCAAAATAGGGACCGATTCGTTCGAGGATGTTGGGTTGTACTGCGCCCATCCGCACTGCTATCCCACCCCGTTCTGGGAAGAATTTAAAATACAAGGCCATGCCTTCGCTTTCTGCACACAGAGTAAGCGAGTCTGAAAAGGCATGGATGTGTGCGCTCAGGCTTCTGGTCAGCATCGCCGCTTGCTGCAATTGTTGCGTTCCACGGTCATTGGAATACCAACACTGATATGGAAGGGGATTAAGTTGGTAGCGAATGAATGCTAACCGGAACAATAGCTGCTCCAGCGAATCGGCGCGAGGTCCTACCATCTCGCCATCCTCGACATCGCAGACGCGGGGTTCTGCTGCCCCATTACAACTCTGCAACACCAGATCATACGCCGGTATGGGGGCGGAACAAATCAAAATGCTGTCGGGCGGTAATTCAACCAGACCCGTTGTTACCCAGCACTGATAATACTCGATGATATCGCTAATGCGCGATATGCCGTCAGGGGCCAAATCCAGACCCCCGACATCATGGCCCATGGCCGCAAGGAACGCACGATAGGTCAGCGGTAGGGGGAACCCTACCAGTTGTTCCAGCCGGGCGATTTCCTGGGCGGATGCGCCCCTGATCCGCTGAGGGAATTGCGGATCGAACTGCGCGACATACCTGATCAGGTCTTCCACCTAACGCTTGCCTCCCCATCTTCACGCCTCACGCCTCACACCTCGCACCTCACGCATCACGCATCACGCATCACGCATCAGGCTTCCCGCTCGGCAGCTTGGGCGTGCTCAGGTGGCGCGGTTGGCCGGTGAGGGAGGGCGCAGCGGTGGTGGGGAGGAGGAGGCGGAACTCAGTGCCCACGCCGACCTGGCTTTGCACGCTGATCGTGCCCTCGTGGGCCTGCACGATCTGCTGCACGATGGCGAGACCCAGGCCGCTGTTGCTGCGGGCATGGCTGCGCGACTTGTCCACCTGATAGAACCGCTCAAAGATATGGGGCAGATCGGCGGGCGGGATGCCCTGGCCGGTGTCGCGCACCGAGAGAATCACCGCCTGGGGGCCAACCTCGCCGCGCAGTGTGACGGTGCCGCCGGGGGGCGTGTGCCGCAGCGCATTGTCCACCAGATTGATCAGCGCCCGGCGCAAGCGGTCGGGGTCGGCCAGGATCGCGGGCAGGGGCGCGCTTTCGACCCGGATCGCCACCTGCGCTTCCTGGGCCTGGAGTTGGACGGTGGCGGCGGCCTGGTGCAGCAGCCCTGCCGGGTCGAGCGGCGTGCGCTCCAGCGGGGTCTGGCCGCTTTCCAGCCGGGCCAGATCGAGCAGATCGCTGACCATGCGGGCCATGCGCCGCGACTCGGTGTTGATGATCCGGGCTGCCCCCTCCGCCCCCTGTGGCCCCTGCACCGCGCCGTCCAGGATCGCCTGGGAAAAGCCCTGGATCGTCGTCAACGGGGTTTTCAGGTCGTGCGAGACATTGGTCAGGAAATCACGCTGCATCTGGTGGGCGTTGCGCACATCGGCGGCCATCGCGTTGAACCGTTCGGCCAGGTGGGCCAGTTCGCTCGTCCCCGCTACCGGCACCTGATAGGCATAGTTGCCCCGCGCGATCTCGTCGGCAGCCCGGCTCAGGCGGTCCACCGGCAGCGCGACCGAGCGGGCCAGCACGGCCCCCAGCACCAGTGCCACCAGCAGCGCTAGCGCCCCGGCCAGCAGCAACTGGCGGCCCACGCCGCTCCACACCTCGCCAAGCTGGGGCGGGCGCTGGGCCAGCACCCAGGTCACCGCGCCCTGCGCCACGGTGTCGGCATCGCTGCCGGGGACGGGGGTTTTCTCCGGCGCGGCGGCCTGGCGCGGGGGGGTCATGATGATGTAGTTCCAGCGCCCGTTCCCCGCATCGAGGAACATCCCCTGGTCCTGGCTCGCCTGATCCGGGTTCAGCCGGATCACCCGCCCGGTGGCATCGTCGGGGGCGGTATCGTTCAGCACCCGCCCGGCAGGGCCGAGCACCAGCACCCGCAGCTTGGTCCGGGTCAGTTCCGTCTTCATCGTGGTGATGACCCGCACCCGGTTGTCCCCGCGCAATGCCTCGCGGATCTGGGGCATGAGCAGGTTGCCGTTGGTTTCCAGGCTGCGATAGACCGCGTCGCTCTCCACCCGCTGCACCAGCAGGATGAAGACGCCCCCGGCCAGCACGAGGCTGAGGACGACCACGACAATATAGCTGGCGATCAGGCGGGCACGCAGAGTCTTCAGCATACGGCCATTATAACACCTACCGGGGGCGGCGGGGCAGGGGGGATGTAACAGGTTTGTAAAACGCCGGGAGCCGCCGCGCCGACCTGGTCGGAATGCAGCGGCTCCCGGCTCGTGTCGCCCCGCTAGGGCACGGTCACCCGGTAGAGCGTAGGTTGGTCGAACGACTTGTGCCGGTCCAGGGTGTAGACGAGGGTTTGCGGGTCGAGGACGATCT
>JBBSAN010000562.1:0-5029 GCA_038252265.1 Chloroflexia bacterium | reverse complement strand
GGTGCCGGTGATGGGCAGCGGCGACCTGATGACCTGGGACGATATCACCCGGCTGTTCACTACCACCAGCGTACAGGGCGCGTTCGTGGCGCGGGGCAGCATGGGCAACCCCTGGATCTTCGGGCGGCGGCCCTACACCCCCTCGGTGGACGAATTGATCGCCGTCATCCGCGACCACACGGCGATGATGCTGGAGCACAAGGGGCCGCACGGCCTGATCGAGATGCGCAAGCACTTGGGCTGGTATCTCAAAGGCTTCAGCGGGGCACGCGACCTGCGCGACCGCTGCAACACCGTCCAGACCGTGGCGGATATCGAGGCGCTGCTGGCGGTGGTGACCGAAGTCTATGACCGCGCGGCGGTTGCCGCTTGACCCCCACACAGAACGGGCGGCCAATACGGAGCGAACGGCGTAGCGCCACAACGGTGCTGCGCCGTTCTGTATTGTGGGGCGGAGAGCCGGGCGGTTCTGGCGTATTTTGATGGGGATCGGCCCCAACCGCCAGGGCAGCCACCAAGTAGCCTGGCATCGTACAGTATAATAGGCTGATTTCTGACTTCTGATCTCTAATTTCTAGATTGATCCCAACCCTTTGCCCCGCTGAACGATACTAGTGGTAGAAGGCCTTCACAACAGCGACGCACGAGGAGCAGGCATGGAGGAGAGCGAGGCAATAGCGCGCCTGAAAGCGGGTGACATCGGCGGCCTGGAGCCGCTGGTGCGCGCCTATCAGGTGCGGGCCATCCGCGCCGCCTTCCTGATCTGCCACGACCGGGCGCTGGCCGAGGACATTGTCCAGAGCGCGTTCGTGCGGGCCTATGAGCGCATCGCCCAGTTTGACGCGACGCGGCCCTTCGGCCCCTGGTTCGTGCAGAGCGTGGTCAACGATGCGCTCAAGGCGGCGGCCCGCCAGGGACGTACCAGCCCGCTCGACTGGGACGGCGCGGACGACGATAGCCTGCCGCTGATCGATCCGGGACCGACCCCGGAGGAGCAGTTGGAGGCGGCGGAAACCCACGCGGCCATCGGGGCGGCGCTGGCCCACTTGTCGCCGGAGCAACGGGCGGCCATCGTGCTCCGCTACTACGCCGGGCTGAGCGAGAGCGAAATGACGGCCCGGCTGCACGCCCCACCGGGCACCATCAAGTGGCGGCTCCACGCCGCCCGGCACCGGTTACGCACCTTATTGCCGGGCTGGCTGTCGCCCAGTGTCAACCGCGAACCCTAGCAAAGAGGACCTGTATGGATGATCCGCTGCGCCCTGCGCGCCTGACCCGCAAGCTCGACCGCTATGCCGGGCAGCAGGTGCCCGCCACCGTTGATCTGTGGCCCGCGATCCGGCGCACACTCTTGACACCGGCGCACCGATCCGGTATCTTTAACATTGGGGGAACCGACTCCCCCTCCCTTTCGTCTACCCCGCGCACCCGCGCCCAGCCTAAAGAGAATGGAACTATGAGCCGCAACTACGAACAATCAACGGTGTCGGACGACTTGTCCGATGAGTCGGTGAATGGCAGCGTAGCCCGCCCCCGGCGTCCGCCCGTGGTGGCGAGAATTCATGTGGAACCGGCCCCTTCGGAGGAACCGGTTCCGGCAGCGGCGCGCAGCAACACCCCGGTCATCCTGGGCATTGTCGGCCTGGGGGGATTGGTTGCGCTGTTCCTGGTCGCCCTGATTCTCAACAACATCAGCCACGCCACCTCGGCAGCGACCGGGAGCGGTGGGCCTGCGACCAACGCCGCCGCCGCCGGTCCCGCCGATGTGGTGCCGGGATCGCTGGCGGTGGATTTCACCGCGACCAACCTCGCGGACGGCAAGGTCGTCCATGTGTCGGATTACATCGGCAAGAACCCGGTGTGGCTCAACTTCTGGGCCTCGTGGTGTGGCCCGTGCAAGCAAGAGATGCCCGATATGGAGCAACTCTACCAGTTGAACAAGGACAAGGGGCTGGTCATTCTCGGCTTCGACGTGCGCGAGGACCAGAAGACGGTCAGCGACTTCGTGACCAGCCGCGCCTTCAGTTGGACCTTCCTGCTCCAGCCCAGCGGCGACACGGCCAACCGCTATTACGTGTCGGGCATCCCCACCCATATCTTCATCGGCAAGGACGGGATCATCAAGAGCCGCATCTCTAGCGGCCTGCCCCGCTCGTACATGGAAAACGAACTGAAGAAGATCCTGGACCAGTAGACCCAAAGCGCAAAAGCGGGGCAGGCGCGCGGCACAGACCGCCCCTGCCCCGTTTTGTTATCCCCATCCACCCTCGCGCCCTGCGCCACCGCCCGCCCCCGGCCCCGGAACCCCCGCCCCTGCCCATCCGTTGTATTAGGGGACGAGAGAGGTTTGAGGTTTGAGGTTTGAGGTTTGAGGTTTGAAGTGTAGCTAATCATACCTCGTACCTCATACCTCGTCCCTCATACCTCGTCCCTCATACCTCGTCCCTCGTACCTCGTCTCCGCCCCTTGCCGGGCTGGCCCCGGATCGGGTATGCTGGAGTGCCGATGCACAGCCACGGCTACGCACGACATCGTTTTTAGAGGAGGTTTCACGTTTTGGTTTCGTCACACTACTACCGCTGGAGCACCCGCCTGGTGCTGATCCTGGCCGTGCTGGGCAGTACCCTTTTGCCCACCGTCCGCGCCGCCGAGGGCACGCCGACACCGGGCACCGCCGCCGATGCCCCCGCCGGGGGCGGGGGTGGCATCCCCAACACCAATGTGAATCCCTATGGGGCGAACGTCTTCCTGCACAAAGAAGTGGAGCAGGTGAAGATCGACAAGACCTTGCAGATGGCGAAGGACGCCGGGCTGACCATGCTCAAGCAAGAGTTCCCCTGGGACGAGATCGAGTTCAAGAAGGGCTACTTCCACGACGACAAGTGGAACAAGGACGCCTGGGCCAAATTCGACAACATCGTCAGCACCGCCGAGCGTTACGGCATCACCCTGGTGGCGCGCATTGACCACGCCCCGGCCTGGGCACGGCCCGACGGCAGCAGCGCGGGCGACGCGCCGAAAGACCCGAACGATCTGGCCGACTTTGTCGCCTCGTTCTTGCAGCATTATAACGGGCGGATCAAGTATATCCAGGTCTGGAACGAGCCGAACCTGCACAACGAGTGGGCCAACGCGGGCCAGGTGGACCCTGCCGGGTATGCGGCGCTGCTCAAGGCCGTCTATACCCGCGCCAAGGCGACCGACCCCAACGTGCTGATCCTCAGCGCGCCGCTGGCGATCACGCTGGAGGACTGGCCGCAGGGCGATCCGCAGTACCGCCGCAACCTGAGCGAGTTGGTCTACTGGCAAGAACTGTACAAGGCGGGGGCGAAGGACACCTTCGACATCCTCTCGGCCAACGCCTACGGCCTGGACCAGGCTCCCGACGCCGCGCCCAGCAAAGACACCCTGAACTTCCGCCGCGTCGAACTGCTCCATGACATCATGGTGGCGAACGGCGACGCGAACAAGGCGGTCTGGTTCAACGAATATGCCTGGAACGCCAGCCCGACCACCCTCTCGCAGGACGAGCAGTTGCGCTGGCGGCGGGTCGATCCGGCCACCCAGGCCAAATACACGGTGGACGGGATCAGCTATGCCCGCGAACACTGGCCGTGGGCGGGGGTCTTCTTCATCTGGTACCTGCGCCAGGTGGGCGACATCACGCCCGACAAAGCCGAGTATTACTTCCAGATGCTCGACCCCGACTTCAACCCGCAGCCGGTCTATGACGCGGTGAAAGCCGCTGCGACGGGCAACGGCAGCCCTGCCGCCCAGGCTACCGCCACCATCGTGCCCGCCGCCACTGAGGCCACGCCCACGACAGGGACCGGGGCCGCGCCTGCGGACACCGCCACGCCGGAAGCCGCGATCACCCCCGGCCTGGGCACAAATGCCGGTAGCAGCAGTGACAATTCGGGCCTGGCCGTCCTGCTGGCCGTGGTCGGTATCCTGCTGATCGGCGGGGCCGGGGCTGCCTTCTGGTTCACCCGCCGCAAAGCGTAAGGACGAGCAATGAGCAATGAGCAATGAGTGATGAGCAAAGTATGTTATACTCATCGCTCATCACTCATTGCTCATTGCTTGCTACTGACCACCGACCACTGACCACTGACCACTATGATCGAAGCACGCGGGCTAACCAAGCGGTTTGGGGCGTTCACCGCCGTAGACCATCTCGATTTAGAGGTGGCCGAGGGGGAGATCCTGGCGCTGCTGGGGCACAACGGGGCGGGCAAGACGACGACGGTGCGGATGCTGACCGGGCTGATGCTGCCGACCGAGGGCACGGCCCGCATCGCCGGGTACGACACCGTGACCGAGTCGGTGCAGGTACGCCAGTTGATCGGGCTGCTGACTGAGTTGCCGGGGCTGTACAACCGGATGCGGGCGCTGGACTATCTCGACTTCTTCGGCCAACTGCACGGGATGCCGCCCGCCGACCGCCGCGCCCGCAGCGTGGAACTGCTGGAACGGTTCGATCTGGCGGACGCGGGGGATCGCCGCCTGGGTCAGTATTCCAAGGGGATGCGCCAGAAGATCGCCCTGATCCGTACCCTGTTGCACGACCCGCAGGTGATCTTCCTCGATGAGCCAACTTCGGCGATGGACCCGCTCAGCGCCAAGCTGGTGCGCGACAGCATCGCCGCCCTGCGCGGGCTGCATCGCACGCTGGTGCTGTGCAGCCACAACCTGGCCGAAGCCGAAGCCCTGGCCGACCGGATCGCGATCATCAAGCGGGGTCGCATCCTGGCCCAGGGCACGGCGGACGAACTGAAGCGCAAGCTGCTCGGGTCGCCGCTCTACGAGGTGCGGGTGGTGGGATCGATCGCGCCCTACCTGGGCCGCATCGAGGAGGGCGGGCCGGAGGCCCCCCTCCAGATCCAGGCGCAGGGGCCAGACTGGGTGCGCTACCGCACCGAACGGCCTGCCCAGGCGAACCCCGCGCTCCTCGCCCGCCTCACCCGCGCCGCCGCCCCCGTCCTCACCCTGGCCGAAGTGCCGCGCAGCCTGGAAGCCGTCTACCTGG
>JBBSAN010000561.1:0-5039 GCA_038252265.1 Chloroflexia bacterium | reverse complement strand
CGAGCAGGCCACTCACGACCAAGCCCCCTTCCGTTTCCTGGCCGGCAATACCCACCCCGACCACGATACCCTGGCTCACTTTCGCCTGACGTTCCTCGATCTGTTGCCCGCCATCTTCACCCAGATCCTGCTGCTGGCCCAGGCGGCGGGCGTCTTGCGCTTGGGTACCATTAGCCTCGACGGCACCAAACTCCATGCCGACGCTTCTAAAAGCAAGGCCGTCAGCTACCAACGCCTGCTGGAACTCGAAGCGCGCCTGGAACAAGAGGTGGCCGACTTGCTGGCACGGGGGGCGACCGCCGACCAGGAGCCGCTGCCCGATGGCTTGGTGCTGACCGACGAGGTGGCCGACCGCGCGGCGCGCCTGGCGCGGCTGGCGGAAGCCAAAGCCGTGCTGGAAGAGCGCGCCCGCGAACGTGATGCCGCCGCCCAAGCGGCGTATCGCGCTAAACTGGCGGAGCGGGCGGAGCAAGCGCGGCGGCGCGGCGGCCAGCCGCGCGGGCGGGCGCCCCAGCCGCCGGACGACCCTGGTCCGCGCCCGACCGACCAATACAACTTCACCGACCCCGATAGCCGGATCATGAAGAGCGCGCACAACGCCGGATTTGAGCAATCCTACAAGGGGCAGGTGGCGGTGGAGCAGGCCAGCCGCTTCATTGTGGGGCAGAGCCTGTCCAACCACCCGGTGGACGTCGAGGAAGTCGCGCCCACACTGGACAGCATCCCGGCGGCGCTGGGGGTGCCCCCTGCCGCCGCGTTGGACACCGGCTATTGGCGGGAGGAGAATGTGTGGGAGTTGGAAAGCCGCGGCAGCGCGGCGCACATCGCCACGGGGCGGCAGGCGCACGGGCGCGAATGGCAGGCGCACTTCGCGCCGCCGGAGCCGCCGCCGCTGGCGGACGACGCGAGTTTGCGCGAACAGATGGCGCACCGCTTGCGCACGGCGGCAGGGCGGGCGATCGATCGCTTGCGCAAGAGCACGGTGGAGCCGGTGATCGGGATCATCAAGGAGGCGCTCGGCTTCCGCCAGTTCTCGTTGCGCGGACTGGGGAAGGTGGCGGGCGAATGGTGTTTGATGTGCCTGGCGTACAATGTGAAGCGCTATCATAGCCTACGACCCTGCCGGGGCTAACTGTGCCTTGACGCGGGAAACCGGCCCACAGGAGGGCCAAATACCCCGCGAAATCAGGCAAAAACCGGACAAATCCGCCGAGAGCGGGTGGTTCCACAGATACAGCCCGTTCTCTCCGACAGGCTGCTAGCCCAGGGCTGGGCCGCGCTTTGATAGAGTGGGCACGGCTTTACACAGTACGCATAGGGACGACGCAATTAAAAAGAACTCGCTCAAGGGTGGAGAAAAGGCCGCAGCATGTCACCTGATAGAGATCTGAAGCAGTCACGGCAATTTGCGGGTGCTCCGGATGCCGTATAATGTTCAGCACAGGAGCAACCCCGGCCCGGAGGATCCGAACTGATGGCATCACGATCTGTGTGCGGCACCGCGTGGGCAGATGATTGGCCGCCTTTCGCAGGCCGCGCACCGGGGGCGGCGGGCACGCGGGGGCGGAGATCCGTGCGTTCGGGGTCCATTGGGCGGGTCACGCCCAGGCTCACCCAGCCATGATGCACCTGCTCGGAACCTCGCGCCGCCTGGATTGGACCTGGCTCGCCGTCCTGCCTGCAGCGCTGCTCCTGAGCGCGTTCCTGTTGCTGCCCGCCCTCCTGGGGTTGGGGGCCACCTTCACCAGCTATGACCCCTTCGGCCCGACCTGGCAGGTGGTCGGCCTCGCCAACTACCGGGCCGTGTTCGTCGACCTGGACTTGCGCGCTGCCTTCGCCAATGCCGTGCTCTTGACCGTGCTGGCCGTCCCGGTCGAGCTGGCGGGCGGACTGGTGCTGGCCCTGGCGCTGCGCCGCCCGTTCCGGGGCCGCAGTCTGGTGCGGATCGGCCTGCTCGCCCCCTGGCTAGTCAGCCCGCTCGCCGCCGGGGTCCTGTGGCATTTCCTCTATGACAGCCAGGTGGGCCTGCTGGGCTGGGCCGCCGCCTGGTTCGGGCTGGCCGCCAGCAGCCCGCTGGCCGATCCCCAGTGGGCCCTCCCGGCCGTGGCCGCTGTCGAGATCTGGCGGATGCTCCCGCTGGCCGCCTTTCTCCTGGTGCCGGGCGTGCAGGCCGTGCCGCAAGAGGCCCTGGATTACGCGACCCTGCTGGGCTGCCCGCCCTGGACCGTCCTCGGGGTGGTCGTGCTGCCGCATCTGCGCGGTCTGCTCCTCACCGTCCTCCTCTTGCTGATCGGTACCACCCTCACGGCGCTCGATAGCATCCTGATCCTGACCGGCGGCGGCCCCGGCAGCCGGACGATCACGCCCGCCCTCTACAGCTATCAGCTGGCGATCGACGCACACAACTGGCCCCGCGGCACGGCCACGGCCTGGCTACTCCTCGCGCTGATTTTGCTCGTCGGGCTGGTCTACACCGGGGCGGTGCGCCCGCCTGCGCGCCAGGGCCGCAGGAGCGGGGGCGCGGATGGGCGGTAAGCGCACGAGGGGGCGGCTGCGCGCCGTGGGGCGGGTGGCGGTGCTGACCGGCGGGCTGCTGATCGCCCTGCTGCCGCTCGGCTGGACGCTGCTGGCCGCGCTGGGCCTGCAACCGGACGGGCGGGGCTGGCACGGGACCCTCACCATCGACCACTTCACCGGGGTCGGGGTCTTCGAGCCCACCTTTGGGGCGGAATGGGCCTACACCCTCCTGGTGACCGGCACGGCTACCCTCCTGACCGTGGTGGTCGCGCGTTCCCGGCGGCGTACCGCCTGGCCCGGGTGCGCGCCCCCTGGAGCGCCTGGCTCACGCCGGGGCTACTGGTCTTGACGGTGATCCCCAGTATCGCCTACGGCTTGCCGCTCAGCGGTCTCGTCCGCGCCACGGGCCTCTATGGGACCTTCCCGGCGCTGGTGCTGGCCTGCGCGGCGGCCCAGTTGCCGCTGGCGCTCTGGCTGTTGCGCAGTTACCTGCTCCGCGTGCCGGTCGAGATAGAAGACGCCGCCCGGTTGGATGGGGCCTCCTGGCCCGCGACCCTCGGACGCATCGTGCTGCCGCTGCTGCGGGACGGGGTGGTGGCGACCGGGGTGCTGGTCTTTGTGCTCGACTGGAACCTCTACCTGTTGCCCACGCTCCTGGCCGATCGCGCGCCCCACCAGCTGACCGTGGTGCTGCGCGATTTCTTCGCCTTCGAGCGAGAGTTGGAGTGGCCGACGGCGGCGGCGGCCCTGCTCGTGTCGCTGCTACCGGCAGGTCTGCTGGTCTTCCTCGCTCAGCGCGCATTGGAGGGGCTGGTGGTCATACCCGATGAGGCCGCTGGGTAGCCACTCTCCTGTCGGGCTGGCGGCGGGAGATCCGCTCTAGCCCGGTGCCCCGGCGCTGGTCGCGACCTCCGGATCATCGTCCTCCGGCGGATCCGCCGGGGGTGCGGGCCGATTCAGCAGGCCCACCTGGAGGTAGCGCACCAGTGCGGCCCGCTGCCAGACGAAGGGTACTGTCAAGTTAACCAAAATTAGGCTCGTCTTTGATGGCAAAGTGGGGAACCAACCCGATTTTCCAGGCCGAAATTGGCCAATCATCGCCCTAATCGGGGGAAATTGAGGCGAAAGTGGGGAGGATTTTTCGGCCGATTCGTTAACTTGACAGTACCCAACGTGCCATCCAAGGCACGGACTTTCATTAAGTCAGGCAGGGCGTGGCTGTTGGGGTTTACGCAAGTCGGACCCATCCATAATCACCCAAATATCGTGAGCGGGCGGGGTTTGGGCGAGCCGGTCGAGGGCGCGGTCGGCGAGTTGGGTCACCAAATGCGGGGCATCCAGGTGGGAGCGGGTCGTGGCCTCCCCGGTGGCAAACCGAATGACGCGCTGGGCGGGGTCTTTGGCCGGGGCCAGCCGGGGCGAGGTGGCGGCAATACGGGCACAGACCAGGCTCCCGGCGGTGAGAATGCCCTGGATGATTTCTTGGAAGGTCGTCGCGGTGCGGCGATCCCCGATCAAGGGGGCGAAATGTTGTAAATAGGTGGGCAAGCTGGTCGGGGGGGGAGTCGAAAGAGCGCGCATAAGCACCTCCGGTCGAAAGGATGCTCCATTGTAGCGTGTTCGCCCCTCCTCCGCCACTTATGACCGGATCTCAGGTACCGCGCTATTGACAGGCGGCGTAACCTCGGATATCCTTTAGGTAGGTGTTCACACCGTATTGACTGCCGACGCGTTGATGGCTTTTGCGCCATACCCCTGGTCCGCACCCCGCTCACCAGGTTCTTTCCCGGCAGATCACCGCCGATACCGGTTGACGGGACACGCGGGGCGGCAACGACGGCGGGCCGGGGACCACCCACGCAGGGCGTTGCGTTGGGGGGTGCCGCAACGTCACGACCCAGTAGCCGGGCCTCGGCAGCTTCCGCAACCTGCGGGTCGGGGCCGCCTCTTCCGTTTCGCCGGCAGACTTTGCCAGCGCACCAGCACAGCACCCCACCCAGGAGGTGAAACCCAATCACACCCTAACGCTCACCCAACCTCAAGACACATCAACGATGATGTTCGATTGGCATGACGGAGGAACGTGATGAAGAAGCGATTACTTTACGGTTTATTGTTACTGATGGTTGCACTTTTGCCCGCCTGTGGGGGCGACGCCGCCACCAACACCCCGGCCCCGCCGACGGCCATGCCGGCAGAACCCACGGCCACCACCGCCGCGATGACCGAGCCAACGGCCACCACCGCCGCGATGACCGAGCCAACGGCCACCACCGCCGCGTTGACCAGCGATGCCGGTGAGATCATCTGGCTCTCCAGCCAACTCAGTCCCCTTGAGGAGAGCGAGAAGCTCCGCAAAGTGATCCTGAAGGACTTCAAGGGTACAGTCGAGTACGATCCCGAAGACCCCGGCCCCTTCACCGACCGGCTGCTGGCCGAGACGAAGTCGGGCAAAGTCACCGTTTCGCTGGTGGGGGGTCTGCACGGCGACTTCCCGGCCTTTATCCAGGCGGACGCGCTGG
>JBBSAN010000560.1:0-5042 GCA_038252265.1 Chloroflexia bacterium | reverse complement strand
TGGCCGCCGACCGGGGCGCGGCGCGGGTTGCCCATCTCTACAGTCCGGTCCAGCCCGCCGTGCTCCAGTTGATTGCCCGCACGGTCGAAGCGGCCCATGCCGCCGGGCGCTGGGTGGGCATCTGTGGCGAGGCGGCGGGCAACCCGGCTTGGACGCCGCTCTGGCTGGGGTTGGGCCTCGATGAACTGAGCATGTCGGCCCCGTCTCTCGCGGCGGTCAAGGCCGTCGTTCGCCAGACCACGCGGGCGGCGGCGCAAGCCCTGGCCCATCACGCCTTGCAGCAAACGACCCTGGCCGAGGTCGAAGCTCTCCTGCCGCCTGCTGGACCAGATCGGGCGGGGTAGGCGATGCCTCTCTACAATGCGGAATTTCGGACTTTATATTGGGGCAGACCGCAATGAAAATACCGCTTGACAACTCCCAATCGGGGGTATATAATCGCAGCCACGAAGCGGAGATTTGGAGAGCTTCTGGACCGTGCATTCTTGTGCCGTCCAGAGGCTCTTTTGTTTGACTCCGCGGGTCGTTCCTGCGGACGGTGCGCCGGGACAGGCGTACACGGCGAGGAAGAGGACCGGGGCCATGAATAAGCGGGCGTATATTCAGCAGTATCTCGCCAGGAACCAGGTCGTGCCCGCCGTGCGCGACCTGACCCGGCTGAAAGCGGCGCTGCTGCTCCATCCGTCCTTTATCATCGTCTTCTCCCCGGTCATCGATCTCGTGGAGGAAATGGCGCAACAGGCGCGGGCGGCGGATGTCCTGCTGCTGATCCACGCCGACATGATGGAAGGGATCGCCAGTGATGCGGCGGGCCTCCGCTTTCTCGCCCAACGGGGCGTCGCCGGGGTCGCCACCACCCGCACCCACACCATGACCCTGGCCCATCAAGCCGGACTGCTGGTCACCTTCCGTGCCTTCCTCATCGACTCGGCAGCCCTGGTGACCGTGGCGAAAATCGTCGAACGCAACCATCCCGATATCGTCGAAGCACTGCCCGCGCCGATCCTGGCCTACCTGCCCCCGCACTATATCACCGACCTGGATGTGCCGGTGCTGGCCGGGGGGCTGATCCGCTCCCGCGAGGATATTGACGCCGCGCTGGCGGCGGGCGCGGCGGCTGTTTCGACATCGAACGAAAAGCTATGGTCAAGACCCCTAGCCTGACCAGAAACTAGCGGCGAACCGTTCCCGGCCCGGCACACGTTCTGGCAAGGTTAGCAGGGTCGTCACCGATTACTAATCAGGATCAAAGCCTTGAACACACTAACGAGTACCGAACGCGCTGCGGCGTTGCAGCGCATGGCCCATGAAGGGGTTGATATTCTCGTTGTCGGCGGCGGGATCACCGGGGCAGGCGTGGCTCTTGATGCGGCGGCGCGAGGCTATCGCGTCGGGCTGGTCGAGCGCGCCGACTTTGGCAGCGGCACCAGCAGCAAATCGACCAAGCTGGTCCACGGCGGCATCCGCTACTTACCGCAGTTCGACTTTGCCCTCGTCCATGAGGCGCTGGTCGAGCGCGGGCTGCTGATCCGCAACGCGCCCTTCCTGGTCCAACCGATTGGCTTCGTCTTGCCACTCTATGCCGAAAACAAGCGGCCCCTGGGCACGCCCATCGTGCCGCCGGGCGGCATCGGTATGAGCTACCTGCTGCAAAGCGGGCTGCTCATGTACGACCTGATGTCGGGGCGGCTGGGGGTGCGCCGCCACCGCCGCCTGGGGCCGCGCAACGCACTGCGCCTGGCCCCCTGCCTCAAGACCGAGGGCCTGCTGGACGCCTTCATCTACTACGACGGCCAGACCGACGACACCCGCCTGACCTCCACGGTGATCCGTACCGCCGCCGCGCATGGGGCGATGGTCGCCAACTATGCCGAAGTGACCGGCTTCCACCAGGACGGCGAGCGGATCACCCATGCCCAGGTGCAGGACCGCCGGAGCGGGGAGACGCTGACGATCCGGGTTGGGACCGTGGTCAACGCCGGGGGGGTCTTCGCCGGGCGGATCGAGGCTCTGGCGAAAGGCGAATCGCACCTCCAGGTGAAGCCCGCCAAGGGTGCCCACCTGACCGTGTCACGCCAGGTATTGCAGATGGGCCGCGACGCCATCGTGCTGCCCGAAACCGAGGATGGGCGGCTCCTCTTCATCGTTCCCTGGGGGCCGCGCGTCACCATCGGCACCACCGACACACCGGGCGGGGATGTGGACCATCCCGTGGCCGACGAGGACGATATCGCCTATCTGCTGCGCCATATCGAGCGCTACATGAGTAGCCGCCTGACCAAGGCCGACATCATCAGCAGTTGGGCGGGCTACCGCCCGCTGGTCAGTTCCACCCGCTCGGATGCGGCCTCCTCCAAGCTGTCGCGCACCCATGCCGTGGTTGAGAGTCCCGGCGGCATGGTCACCATTGTGGGCGGCAAACTGACCACCTACCGGCGCATGGCCCAGGATACCATCGACCATATCAGCAAAGCGCTGGGCGACCCGGTGGTGCATGTGACCGAGCATCTACCGCTGGCCGGGACGATGGGCTGGCAAGGTGGGGTGGAAGCGGTCGAAGAGGCCGCGCCGCGCTACGGCCTGCGACCCGACACCGTGCGGCGGCTGAGCCTCTACGGGGCCGAGGCCACCGCCATCGTCGGGCTGTTAGACGAGGATGCCGCACTCGCCACGCGCATCGTGCCCGCGCTGCCCTATATCATGGCCGAGGTGGTCTACGCCTGCCGCTACGAAATGGCGCTGGCCCTCGGTGATATCCTGGAGCGGCGGCTCCATATCAACATTGAAGACTGGGCGCGGGGGAGTGGGGCGGCCCCTGCTGTCGCGGCCTGCATGGCCCGCGAACTGGGCTGGGACGCAACCGAAGAAGCAGCCCAGATTCATCATTATCAATCGTCGATTGTTGGTCCCATCAAGGGGTCAGCCGAAGGGGGGTGAGCTTGACCGGCACCATCATGGAGGGAGTTCTTACACCAACAAGGAGAGCGGCGCATCGTAGCGCTATGTTGCGAAAGGAGTATACGCATGACATCGCCCTTTCTGGGAGAATTACTGGGCACCATGATACTTATTCTGCTGGGTGACGGGGTTGTCGCTGGCGTCTTGCTGAACAAGTCGAAGGCCCAAAACGCTGGCTGGATCGTCATCACCACCGGCTGGGCCTTCGCCGTCATGTGCGGCATCTTCACCGCTAAACTCTTCGGGAGCGCCGACGCCCACCTCAACCCTGCCGTCACCCTGGGCTTTGCCGTCTCCAGCGGCGACTACAGCAAGCTGATCACCTACATCCCTGCCCAACTGATCGGTGCCTTCATCGGCGCGGTGCTGGTGTACCTGCATTATATGCCGCACTGGGCCGAGACCGACGATAAGGGCCTCAAGCTGGCCGTCTTCTCCACCGGCCCGGCCATTCGCAACCCGGTCACTAACGTAATCTCCGAAGTGATCGGCACCTTCGTCCTGGTTCTGGTCGTCGGCGCGATCTTCTCCAACGGGCAACTGGGCGGCACCGGCATGAACGCGGTGGCGACGGGCGTCGGCCCGTTCCTGGTGGCGGCCCTGGTCTGGGGCATCGGCCTCTCGCTCGGCGGTCCCACCGGCTACGCGATCAACCCGGCCCGCGACCTGGGGCCGCGTATCGCTCACTTCCTCCTGCCCATCGCCGGTAAGGGCGATTCGGACTGGAACTATTCCTGGATTCCGGTTGTCGGGCCGCTGGTAGGCGGGGCGATCGCCGGGCTGGTTCTCCTGATCGTCAAGTGATGGCGCACCGGCCCGCTTCGCTGGAGCAGGGCCGGCGTTGCCCTCGATAGTCGGCGGCTGGCGGGGGCACGCCCCTCTGCCCGCGCTGCCGGTTTCATCCGGTCCCTGGCCGCATGTTCGCGGCTGATTGCCTACGCAAAGGAGCGATTATCATGGCAGATGACAAATATATCCTCGCCCTCGACCAGGGCACGACCAGTTCCCGCGCCATCATTTTTGACCACGCCGGGCAGATCGTGTCCCAGTTCAACCAGGAATTCGAGCAGATCTACCCCCGGCCCGGCTGGGTGGAGCACAACCCCGAAGACATCTGGAGCAGCCAGATGAACGTCGCCAAGAAGGTGATGCAGGCCAAGAATCTCTCGGCCAGCGACTTTGCCGCCATCGGCATCACCAACCAGCGCGAGACGACGGTCGTGTGGGAACGCAGCACAGGCCGCGCCGTCTACAACGCCATCGTCTGGCAGGACCGCCGCACGGCGGGCTTCTGCGACGACCTCAAGCGCCGGGGCTGGGCCGACAAGATCCGCGAGAAAACCGGGTTGGTCATTGACGCCTACTTCAGCGGGACCAAGGTCAAATGGATCCTCGACAACGTAGACGGCGCACGTGAGCGGGCCGAACGCGGCGAGCTGGTCTTCGGCAACATTGACACCTTCCTGATGTGGCGGCTGACCAACGGCGCGATCCATGTGACCGACTACTCCAACGCCAGCCGCACCATGCTGTTCAACATCAACACACTGAAGTGGGATGACGAGATCCTCAAGGAGTTCAACATCCCGGTCTCGATGCTGCCCGAAGCGCACCCCAGCAGCGAGGTCTACGGCCACGCCGCCGCCGAGCACCTGGGCGGGGAGATCCCCATCGCCGGTGACGCAGGCGATCAGCAGGCGGCGACCTTCGGTCAGGCCTGCTACTCGCCCGGCATGGCGAAGAACACCTACGGCACCGGCTGCTTCATGCTGATGAACACCGGCGAGACGGCGGTGCCGAGCAAGAACAACCTGCTGACCACCATCGGCTGGGGCCTGGGCGGCAAGGTCATCTACTGCCTGGAAGGCTCGGTCTTCATCACCGGCGCGGCGGTGCAATACCTCCGCGACAGCCTCAAGATCATCGACAACGCGGCAGAAAGCGAAGCACTGGCGATGTCGGTCGAAAGCAGCGGCGGCGTCTATGTCGTCCCGGCCTTCGCCGGGCTGGGCGCGCCCTACTGGGATCAATAGGCCCGTGGCGCGATCCTGGGCCTGACCCGAGGCAGTGGCCGCGCCGAGATC
>JBBSAN010000559.1:0-5046 GCA_038252265.1 Chloroflexia bacterium | reverse complement strand
GTCTTGCCCAGATAGACCCGCCGCAGGGTCCCCTGGGTGGTGTGATAGGCTTTCCAGTACCAGCCGCCACGGGCGCGCGCCTCCTTGCGGGCGGTGAACTGCCCGGCAGGGCTGGTAAAGGCGAACGCCGTCGCGCGCTCCAGCCAGGCAAACCAGGCGGGTGTGCCGACCGGGATGGGGTGGGGGACGTCTGCCGCGCTTACCAACGTGGCCCCGTCCACCCGTGCGGTCGTGCGCGCCATGTCGGGATCCTTCCACACCTGTTGGGGATTGTTGGGGATGTTGTGGTACTACTATACAGCGGATGGGGGGTGGGAGCAAGCCTGGCAGCCTGCCTCCCGGCGGGAGGCAGGCTGCCGCCGAGGGGATGGGGCCGACACGAGCTGCCGATAGGGGAGAATGAATAACCCGCCGCCGCCTCTTTCTGCATGGTTGCGGGGGCAGCCCCCGCTGTTACACTCCTCGCCAATCCAGGCCCCCGGTACATCCCGGCTTCCCGCAGGGCGTGCGGGCGGATCAGGTGCTGCCTCCACCCGGCCAGCCCGGCCCGCCGTTCCCGAAACGTGCCGTTCCGCGTATCCCCGTTGTCTTCGAGCGTCAGGGTCAGGCCCCCAAACCTGGCGGCCCCCCTGCTCATCCAGGTGTCCCTGGAGGCGAATTTCATACAGGCCCGGCTGGTCATGATCCGCCGTTGACGCGGTGGATGCGTATGTTGCACTCATGTTGCGCCTCGTACAATTTCCTCAGCGGGCTGAAACTCCGCGTGGTTGCATTGGTTCTTGCCTTCCCCCAGAGCATACCAACGGCTGTGCTGAGCGAACATCGTCACCGGTGATGATTGAGGGGATGATCTAATGATTGGCATACGGTGCGGGCAATGATCGCGCCCACCTGTGCACCTGGACCAGGACTGCTGCCGACATCCGGACCAGGGCAATGTGTTGAGCAGCCTCAAACACGGGGCACTAGCCTGGTCTGTGCGTCGGTTGGTCTGCCGGTTCCGGGGAGGCGCACCGGGTGAAGGTGCCGGCGGATGGCCCACTCGGCCACGGCCAGGTTGATCACCCAGCCCGCGCCCATCAGCAGCGCGACGCTGACCGCATTCGGCGGGCCGAGGATCATGGCCCCGACCCCCAGGGTCAGCACCTGCGTGCCCGCGCCCAGCCCGATCGCGTAGCCACGCATCATCCAGGCGCGGTGCCCCCGCACGTCCCCGCGCCGGATCGCGACCACGCCGAGAACGATGGACCCGACCATGGCCGACCCAAACCCGAGCCGCACGGCAGCCAGCAGCTCCCCGGTGCCCGCTGCGTGGGGATAGAAGAGGGTCATCCACAGCCCGGACAGCCCCACCAGCAGGCCGCAGGGCACCAGCAGCCGCCCGGCGGCGCGGTGCCAGCCGGGCCGCCGCCGCCGGAACGCGGGGGCGAACTGGAACGCGCCCAGGAGGGCATAGACGCTGGCGCACACGATATGCAGCACCACCGGCAAGGGTGCGGCAAAGAACCGGGCGTTGGCCGGCGTGATGGCCGCGCCGCCGGCCAGCTCGGTCAGGCGGAAGGCCCCGCCAGCGAGGGGGATGGCGCTCAGCAGGATCAGGGCGGCAACGAGCCACTTGGCCGACCCGGCTTTTGTCCGTGCTTTGGTTTGCTGCGGCGTCGGGTTCCCCACCGTATTGGGCGGCGGCCCCGCTGGGGCGCGCTCTTCATCGTAGACATTCGCGTTCATGTTCAGCTCCTTGGACGGATGTGCGCAGTGCGGGGTACGGTGCATCGCGCGTTTCGCAGATACCGGGCCAGGTGGGGCGGCGTCATCACCAGCGGTGGTGATTCGTAGGGTGACGATCGAGGACATAATGAGACAAGCGGCCCTGTGGCCGCTTGTCCACACGATGCGGTTACCAGCGACCTTACTCGGCGGCGGTTTGGAGACGCTGGGGGCTGACCTTGCCCGGTACGGCTTCCGCGGCTGGCGCTCGCCGTTCCGACCAGAGCGCGTATCCCAGCCAGGCCACAGCGACCCCCACCGGTATCCCCGCAAACCGCTGGATCTCGTGAGGGAAAAGCGCCGCCAGGGGGGTCAATAAGGCCGTGACGGCGAGTAGACTGGCCGCCCAGCGCGACAGGATGCCAGCGCGGATCGTCGCGACGCCAAACAGCAGGCCGCCGAGTAGATAGAAGATCCCATTTAGCGCAAATATCGTGGGGAGGGCGCCGAGGTTCGTCGCGGTGGTGCCCTGAGTGATGACGCCGGTGAAGATGTCCTGCACAAACTTCGGCGCCACGGTCGCCAACGGCGGCAAGATAAAGGCTTCGGCAAAGATATAGGCCAGATTGACCGCCCAGGAGAGGCTAAACAGGAGATAGCCGGCCAGACCCAGCCACCCGGCCTTGTTCACTTGCCGGGCGTAGAGCCCCCCAAGGCCGAGCAGAAAGAAGAGGCACATGACCGTCTTCAAGGGGGTGATGATGGCCCATGCGGCGGTGTTGACTGACGAAAGAGCGTCCGTTGGATGGATTGGCTGAATGGCCGCGTAAATGATCCCGGCCACCATCGCTGCTAAACCGGTCCAACGGATAACATTGGAGCCTGTTACCTTCATTTTGCTCTCCTTAATGTCTGCGGTCTGGCGATTGGTATTCATGGGTTTGTCTCCTTCAATTAAGCTTGATGCCATGGAACTTACACAGGACGGTGGTCGCCGCTGCTGTTTCTGGGGCCTGAAATAGGCTAGCAATTCATCACGGGCCGATCTCCTTCCTCAGCCGCGGGCCGAAGCCGCTGGCCTCTCCTAGTGTTTGACCTCTGACTCAACTGCCGGGCCGGGGCTGACGCGGGTGACCGCGATTAAGGGCATTCCTAAATCCCGCACTTTTCGGAGCAAGCCATGCAAGGCGGCCTGATCGACGACCGGGCCGGTTAACAGGGTGTCGCCGTTGTCTTCCCGCGTCAGGGTCAGGCCTTCAAACCGGGCGGCCCAGCGGTCCTCCAGGTGGCCCTGGATGCGGATCGCATAATGTCCCGGCTCGTCATGCTGCTCCGTTGCTGTGTGTGTTACATTCATGCTGCGCCTCGTGCATTTCCCGCTATATGGATGAAGCTCCAGGTCGGTGCGTTCGTTCTCGTCTTCCATCACACTATAGCAATGAATGTGGGGAGGTGTCTTCCCCAGGTGTGGGGATTGATGTGGGGAGGGCGGTGGGGATTGCTCCGGGTGCGGATGCCAGGGCGACAAAAGCCCGGCCCGGCAACCAGCGTTTCATTGCTGGTTGCCGGGCCGGGCTATGGGCTTGCGTGCGCGGGCACCGCTGTTGTGGGGCTAGATCAGGCCCAGCTCTGCGGCCCGTTGGACAGCTGCCTGGCGATTAGTGACGTTGAGTTTGCTGTAAATGGCCTTGGTATGGGTGCGAACCGTGCTCAAGCCGATCACGAGGGCCTGGGCGATCTCCGGCCCGGAAAGCGCGGTTTGGAACAAGCGGAGCACGTCAAGCTCGCGCTGGCTGAGCGGCTCGAGCAGGGGCGGCGGTGCGGGGGCGGTGGAGAGCGGCGAACGGCCTGCGCGCTGCTGGGGCACCGCGGCCAAGGCGGCCAGCAGCTGGCCGGTATAGGCGGGCCTGATCCCGCGCGCCGCCGCGGCGCGCAGCAGTTGCGCCATGGGTGCGCCTTCATCCACAAAGATGCGGACGTAGCCCTCCGGCTCGGCCAGCATCAGGGCGCGTTCCAGCGGCAGGAGCGCCGCAGGCATGTCGCCCTGGGTCTGCTGGGCCAGCGCCTGTAGCACCAGGATCTCGATGACGCTGCCTGTCCGCTCCCCTGCTTCCGCTGCTTGCCGCAGGCGCTCCAGCAGTCCCAGCGCCTCACCAATAGCGCGGTCGGCTCCGTCGCTCTTATAGCGGGCCAGGAGCACCCGGACCAGGGTGAGGTGCTCGAACTCGCGCAGATAGCTGAGATCGTCCGCTGCGGACAGGCCCTGCGCCCGCGCCCAGCCAAGGGCGTCCCCCACCCGGCCCTGCGCGACCCACACCCGGGTCTTCCACGCCGCGACCGGTCGCACATTGGGGGAGAAGTCTCGCACATACAGGCGCTCCGCCTCCTGGAGCAGGGCGAGCGCGCCGTCCAGATCGCCGTGCGCCTCCCGTATGCGCGCCATCGCCACGCGCCAACGAGACCGGTTGTGCGGGAACCCGGTGTGCTCGCCCAACTCCTGGCTCCACAGCAGGTGCTGCGTGGCGGCTGGCAGATCGTCCCGCTCGCGGTGGATCTCGCTCAGGCCCACATACAAATCGCCCGTTCCCCGCAGGAGCGGCTCGCCCTGCTCCGTCGCCAGCTGCAACGCCTGCTCGTAGATACCCCTTGCCTCCTGGAGATGGCCCTGCGCCAGCCGGATATCCGCTCGGGCGGTGGCACCACTGATGGCGTCCGAGAGGTACCCGGCCTGCTGCACCTTCGCCATGCCCTCACTATACGTGCGGTGCGCTGCCTCGAGATCCCCGTTCGCCCAGTAGGCAAGCCCCAGCAGCGCCGCTGCCCCGCCCCGCCCGATCTGGTCGTCCTCGGCTACGAGGTCGAGCGCCCGCCGGGCGTATTGCACGGTGGCGGCCCCATCGCCCAGAACCTGGGCCTGTCCGGCACGGTAGATGGCGATCAAGGCCGGTAGATGGCGAAATGCCTCGTCGTCCACGACGACCATCTCTGCCGCTGGGGCGTCCAGTCGCGCACGCCGGTCTGCCGGCGGGTCCAGCCACCGTTCGGCGTCTCGCAGGCGGGCCTCGACGCCCTCGAGCGCGCCACTAGCCAGTAACGCCCCGCCATACATAGCGCTAAGCACGGGCCGGACCTGGACCAGCGCGTCGGGGAGCGCCTTCAGCCAGCCCAGCAACGCAGCCTCCTGTCTGGTGCTGCGCAGGGTTGGTATAGCCCGCTCGATCAGGTCCGCCACACGCGCGAAATCGGCGGCGGCCAGCGCGTGCCGGATCGCCTCGGCCACCGCCCCCTGCTGCTCGTACCACGCGCTGGCGCGCCCGTGCAGCGTCGCGACCTGCTCGG